>JBJEVW010000190.1:0-11885 GCA_051884735.1 Kiritimatiellia bacterium
CCCCTTGGGAGGTTCAGGGGGCAGGGGGATGGCCGGAAACGGAGATGCGCCCGATTCCAACAAAAACGTTGGCGCATATCGCCTTTTTTGCTAGAGTAAAGACATGCGCATCGTCCATAAGTACATCTTCAAAAGCTTCCTGACAACCTTCCTCCTTGCCATGTTGCTTTTGACCTTCGTCATGACCATTGGCATTTTGTTCCAATCGGTCAAATACATTGCACGCGGCATGGATATGTGGACGCTATTGACGTCGCTCGCCCGCAATCTCCCGGGGACAATGACCTACACCATGCCACTCGCCGCCCTCGTGTCATCCCTGCTCGTTTTTAGTCGTCTTTCCTCCGATAGTGAAATCTCCGCCTTGCGTTCCTGTGGAATTCCCCTGAAAAATATCATGTGGACGCCGATCCTGTTTTCCGTTTTTCTTTCCCTTATCTGCTTTTTCATCAATAACGATCTCGCACCGGATGCCGCTTTGTCACGCCTCGAACTCCGCAAAAAATTCAAGCTGGAGGATGTCACCGCCCTAATCGAGCCCGGTTCCTGGGTCGAAATCAACGATATCCGCGTCTATGTCGCCCGACGCGATGGCGATTTTCTCTACAATGTCAATCTGACGCAAAAACTGCCGGATGGACTCCTGCGCGAAATGCGCGCGGAATCCGCCGTCATCCGGAAAGATGCCGAGAACGGAAATTCTTTCCTTTGCCTTCAGAACGTCACCATTTTCGGTACCGGGAAAACCGACAATGACGGCATTCGCAGCACAACATGGGATATCCCTTTGCAGGAATTAACCGCCGCCGCCAAAGGCGAGGAGAAAGCCCAGAATCAGGCGGAAAACGCCCCTTCGAAAATTAAGCGGCGAATCAAAGACCGCTACTCTTGGGAACTGCTGCGCGATATCATCGTTTCGCGCTCTTATCCCCCCAAAACGCGCGATGATCGCAAAAATCTCACCCGAGCCCTCACCGAACTGACATGTCGCGTGACATTCGCCTTCGCATGCTTTTGCTTTGTCTTTGTCGGCATTCCTCTTGGTCTTCAAAACCATCGCCGCGAATCTTCGAAGGGCATCGCCATCTCGCTCGTTATTGCCGGCAGTTTCTATCTCTTTTGCCTGACAGGCGAATCTCTTGCCAAAAATCCCGATTTGAATGCATCCTGGATCGTCTTCATTCCAGTACCTGTCTGCATCGTCTTGGGACACTGCTTGCTACGGATAAACGACTGATGACGACCACGACAAGCCTCTCTTTCTCCCGTTTGATCACGACCATGGCGCGCATTCTTTTGCCGATTGGCATTATCATCGATTTGTACCTGTCGCTGATGTCCGGCCATGCGGTCCAAACGACATTCTCTGCCGAGGTGCAAAGCTACGACATCTTTGCACATGCCTTGTTTTATTTTCTTCTAACTTTGACGGCTCTTTTCTGCCGCCCGTTTACACCCATTCCCGAATCCATCCGGATTTTCTTGCTCTTCGCCATCATGGGAGGCGTTTTAGAGCTCTTTCAGCCGTTCGTCAATCGGACTTGTACGGTGACCGATTTTGCCCACAATTGCATCGGCGGCGCACTCGCCGCTCTCTTGTATTCCCTTTTTTTCTTGCTGTACGATAGAATCTGTAGCGGAGGCAAGCTCTCTCCGACTATCCGCTCCAACCATAATCTTCCGGTTTTATGATTCAGACTCTCCTTTCTCTTCCGCCTGCGGCTGCCCGTCTCGGCAACTCCTCCCTGTCCTCCGCCGCACATGTCGACAGCGATCCCCCGGGGCATCAACTCGGCTCCGGCGGCGGAACCGCCCATCTCCTTTTCCGGGCTTGGCGCAACCTCGCCCCCGGAGCCTCTTTCGATGATTGGCTCTCCGTCGATCGCAAACTCATCATTCATGCCTCTGGACAGTCTCGTCGCCTTCCCGCATACGCCGCCGAGGGGAAAGCGAGACTTCCTGTCCCAACCATGGACTCAACGGGTCAAACCTACGATCAGACACTCGTCGATCTTCAGGTGGAGGCTTTTACCCACATTCTCCGCCACGCCCCGGAATCCTACCGGCTCTGCGTGGCATGCGGTGATACGCTTATCCGCTACCCGCATGCAATGCCTGTCTTCCCCGAGACGGACGTGCTCATCATCGGCATTCCTTCCTCCCCCGAGGAGGCTTCCGCCCATGGCGTCCTATTTACCCCGGTTCATGAACCGGGCAAAATCGAATTCTTCCTCCAGAAGCCGGATTCCAAAACCATCGCAAAACTCGCAACCGAATACCATTTCTCCCTCGATAGCGGTGTTTGGCTCTTCTCCGAACATGCTACAAAAATCTTGCTGGCCAAATGCGGGTGGGATCCCGAAACGCAGTCCTTCAAAAATGGTTACCCGTCTCCCTACGAGCTCTACAACCGCTTCGGAACAGCCCTTGGCTGTCACCCCTCTGAACCGGATGAAGACTTGGCATCACTGACCGCCGCCGTTCTTCCGCTGAATGACGCCCGTTTCTACCACTTCGGCACAAACCGTTCCGTCCTTTCCTCCATGGAGCAGTTACGCCATCCCGCCGAGGATCGCCACGCATTTGGGCATGCTTCCCAAATCGAAGAGAATTCCGGCCAAATCATTCTGCATAGCAACGTTTCGGCCAATCTCAGCGATATTCATGGCCTGCTTTGGATTGAAAATTCGACGATTCCCGAGTCCTGGAAACTCTCCGGCGGTCATGTTCTCACGGGCATCCCCGATAACAACTGGTCGCTCTCGCTTCCTTCCGGGGTCTGCATCGATTCCCTCCCCTTTTCTCTCCGCAATACAACCGATATCGCCGAGGCCGATCTGCCGCTCCTCGAAGCCCTCCGCATCTACGGCTTCGATGATGCTTTTAAAGGTTCACTCGATGCCCCCTCCACTCTCTGGATGGGAAAACCGTTTACAGACTGGCTCACCGCTCGCGGTCTCTCCTTCGATACCGCACGACTCGCCAACAAAACCGATCTCCAGGATGCCGCCCTCTTCCCGCTCATCCACTGGAACGATCCTGCCGCAGAACGCTTGGCTTCGTGGATGATCCATGCCCCCGAAAATCCAGACGCCCCCGACGCCATCGCCCTGCGGAACGCTTGGCTCAACGCTTCGCGCGTCTCCGCCACCGATCTCGTGCAGCAGGCCATCCTCGCACCTCGCCTCGAACGCCGCTGCAATGCCATCCGCTCGCAAATCGCAAACCTTTCCCCTGAGGAATGGACGAACGCAACCCGTGTTCTCGATCTTGCCGCGACCGCCGACGCCATCCGCCGCGATACCAAAGCTGTGCCTCCGCCTCGCACCGAGTCGCCCACCTCCAGCCTTTCCGCCGTCCATGACGCCATCTTCCGGGTCGAACTCGGCGATAAAACCAATTCCCCCGACGCCTATGACCTTCTGAGCGATCTTATGGTCACAGAAATGGCATTGCGTCCCGTCTCTCCCACCCGCAATATCCTCGAAGACCAAATCGTCTGGAGCCGCGCGCCGGCCCGCCTCGATATCGCTGGCGGTTGGTCCGATACGCCCCCCTATTGCCTAGAACATGGTGGCCGAGTCCTCAATATCGCCGTCGACTTGAACGGCCAGCCCCCCATCCAGACCTTTGTCCGGATCTGCAAAGAGCCGAAAATCATCCTCCATTCCATCGATCTCGGTCTCTCCGAAACCATCGAATCGTACGAGGATCTTACTTCAACGTCCGCTCTCGGACCCTTCTCGATATCCCGCGCCGCGCTTCGTCTCGCCGGTTTCGATCCTCGCTTCAGCTGTCGCTCCTATGGTTCGCTGGAACAACAGCTGAAGGACGGCTTTGGCGGCGGTATCGAATTGAGTACGCTCGCCGCTATCCCAAAAGGTTCCGGCCTCGGCACATCCTCCATTCTTGCCGCCGCTATTTTGGGCGCCCTCAACGAAACGTGCTCCCTCGGTTGGGAAATGCGCGATATCTTTACCCGTACTTCCGCCCTCGAACAGCTACTGACCTCCGGCGGCGGTTGGCAGGATCAGATCGGTGGCGTCGTTTCCGGCGCCAAACTCGTTTCTACACGCCCAGGACTCAGCCAGACGCCCGATATCCGTTGGCTACCCGACAATATGCTCAGCGACATGATTTCGTCCGGTCGCGCCATGCTCTACTACACTGGCGTCACCCGCATCGCCAGAAACATTCTCGCCAGTATCGTGCGCTCCATCTTCCTCAATAACCGCCATACGCTCGGCTGTATCGGAGATATCGCCCTCAATGCCGATTTCGCCGCCGAAGCAATCCAACGCGCAAACGAATCCGCGCTCGCAGAGGCGGTGCGCCGTAGTTGGACCCTGAACCGCGAACTGGATATCGGCACATTGCCTTCCTCCTTGCTTCCGCTGACCGGAATCCTCGACCGTTATGAAGCCGCCTACAAACTCCTCGGTGCCGGCGGTGGAGGCTATATGCTCATTCTCGCTCCAACCATTGAGGCAGCTGCGGGTATTCGCGAAAAATTGCGAACCAATCCGCTCAATAGTCGTGCCCGCTTCGTGTCCATCTCCATCTCAAAGGGGCTCCAGATTACACGTTCCTGACCTCCCGCCTGGGCAAAAGAGCACAATCCCCCCCCCTCAAAATACAAGACCTTCGTTTCCGGTTCCCTCCGATAACAAAGGTCTTCCTTTTTGTAGCCGTAAACGGAAGCTTGCTTATTGGAAACGGAAAAATTCCAATTCTTCCCCCTCCGGCCCAAACACAAACGCACAATGGATGACGCACTTGCCGATCGTGCTGTCGATTTCGACAACCCTCGGCGGATTCTTCGGTTTCGCACCGGCCGCAAGCGCGGCTTGATACGCAGCTTCCACGTTCTCGACCGCCAAGGCGACATGAACCCAACGTCCGGAAGGAGGCGTTGTTCCATCCCCCCATGCGAACAGCTCGACGCAAGTGCCGCCCGCCAGCTCCATCAGCTGAATGCGCCTGTTGCCTTCTCCCCAACCGGCCTGGCGAGTCGCCCCCAGCCGTTCGTAAAAGGCAATCGTATCGTCAAAATGATCGCAAACCAAAGCAATGTGGGCTACGCCCGTCGCACCAAGTACCGTATTCATTTGTTGGTCTCCTTTGAATTCGAGAAATAGGAAAAAGCTGAAACTTACTGTCCGACCCGCCCGCGCTCAAGCGAATCGAGTGACATCGTTATGGCCCACGCATCTACGGCATCCATCGTCTTGACCGGACAGTCCGGCCCCCATGGATCGGAATACAGGATTGTTTGCTCTGCTTCGTTAAACCCGACAATCAAGCGCAAATGCCCTCCGGGGGCCAATACGCCTTGCTCCGGAATCACACCAAGCACAACGCCCCACAAGAGCGGATGCCCTGCCCGGATTGTCTGGACGACGGTTTTGGAAAAGGTCTCGCGCCCAGCCCGCGTCACCAAGCGCAGACAGGTGGGATTCGCGCCGCAAAAAAAGGTCTCCAATGCAATCGGCCCGGAATCATCCTCAGGCGGCACTTTCAAAAGCGGCACCCCATCCGCACTCGCCAATGCATTGTGCCGCTTTCCACGCTCCAACGCAGCCTCCGCATCAAGCCGGAAATAGGTCCGTAACCGAAGCCCGTAATCGGTAAACAATGGATGCAATGCTTCGTAAAATTCGTCAATGCCGACGCCTCGCTCCGCTGTCACGCCGCCATACAACGCCAAATTCGCCTGCGGAATCCGCGCCCCCTCCCACGCCAAGGCGCGCGCCAAGGTGGCCGCTGCACAGTGCCGCGGCGATTCCTGCACTTCCGCAGGGATTTCCGCTAAAACAAAATCTCCATTCGGCAAGACCCGGAATCGGGCATCACCCGCCTCTTGACGCCCGTTTCCCCGAACAGCAAAAGCCGATTCCCCGTGCCATGCGGCACAACCCGTCAACATCCTACCCGCAAGAAGGAGCAGAACGGCTATTGTTGTTTTTTCTGCATTCATCATGCCCAAAGAATACCATACTCGCGGAGCGCGAGGCAAACAACTCCCATGAAGAGGGATTTCTTTCCCGCGTATGGCGGTGCGCAGCTAGAACCTGCGCATTCACCGTGTGGTCAATGATTCGTGGTGTGCAACATGCAACATATAAGTGTAGACGCCACGACATCCGGCCGAGGACAGTTGCTTTCTCACTTGTGTAAGAGCGTAATACACTGATTTTACGGATTAAATGCACTCGTGACATCAAAAAATGGGCGTAGTGCGCGAAAGTAAACGCACCATTGCAGAGGTAAACGCACCAAATCAGGTGCGTTTACTTTTGCAAACTGCACATCAAAAAATGGGAAATGTCCAAGGGGGTAATGGCTTGTTTCAAGAGCCTTCTTCTGTTAAACTGTCAAATGAAAAAAAGATGCTATTACTCACAATTTCTCCGGCTCAATATGACAACCATTTGGATGGGAAATGACGAAACTGGTTACGACGTCAAAAAGGCCGCCATGGTCTTTTTGGAGCGGAAGGGCTTCTGGGTCGTCAATGAAGGCATCGACAACCGTCTCCCCGCCGGATGCCAAACGGCCGCACAAAAGGTGATGAATGCCATCGCGCACGAAAATTGCCTTTGCGGCTTCTGGTTCGGCTCTTTCCCCCCTTTCGCCGGCTGCTCGCCCTGCTCCACTAAGAAAGAGGCCGTAAAAATACGCGCCGGCGGAAGTCGCCTTCTCTGGGTGCCGGCAAATGCGCCGGGACTTTCCGGACGCCTCTTCGATATCGTGCTCGAATTCTGCGAAACCAAACCCCGTCAGGCACCAGCTACGCCGCTCCCGCCGCCCCGACAACCGTTCGCAACTGCGTCCAATGCGCCGCTCCTCCTCTCCGATACACTGCGCAACGCCCATTCCTCCGCCCCGGTGCAGGTCCTTCTCGATACCGATATGTTGACGGATTGCGACGATGTCGCCGCTCTCGCCCTCCTACTTCAGCTGGAACGTATCGGTCTTGCTAGAATTCTCGGTATCACGGTCTCCTCCGGCTACCCCGCTTCCGCCGCCGTCGTCGATGCCATCGATACTTTCTATGGCCGTGGCGATATCCCCATCGGCGCTCCCAAGGATGGTTCCGGATTCCGCCGAGACGATTCGTGCTTCCTCGACAAGATTTCCGCCGAATTTCCCCACGCACTCGCCGGAAACGATGACGCGCAAAACGCCGTTCACCTCCTCCGCAAGGCACTGTCCGACGCTCCCCCCAAAAGCGTCAAACTCGTCACGATCGGCTACCTCTGCAATGTCGCGGCACTGCTCCGGAGCAGCCCCGATTCCCTATCCCCCCTCTCCGGCATGGAACTCGTCCGCGAAAAGGTGTCCGAACTCGTTTGCATGACTGGCAATTTCCCTGACGACCCCGCGGTCGACAACGTCAATTTCACCCGCTCCCCGCAAACCGCCCTTTTTACCATTCGCAACTACCCCGGACGCATCACCTTCGTCGGTCGCGATATCGGTCACAATGTCTTCGTAGGCGATCGTTTCCATGAACTGCCTTTCTCCCATCCTCTCCGCCGCGCCTACGAGCTCCATCGCGGCCGCTACGGAACCGACTGGGATCACCATACGGCCGATCCTTCGACCATTCTCTACGCGGTCTGCGGCCTGACGCCTTGGTATGCCTTGCAAAGCGGTTCTATGCTTCTCAATGACGATTGCTCGTTTTCCTGGGATCCAACCATGGAATCCAACAAAAGCTATTTGCTCCAAGTCGCCGATCGCCACGAAACGGCGCGCGTCATCGATGCCCTCATTCGCCTCGGAAAAGACGCCCTCCCGCAACGCCGCCAATATTAGCGTCGACGGCATTGCTCCCAAATTGCGCCGAATTATGCTACACTTGCCGAGAAAAACCTTTTCCGGACGAATCCGTCCGCTCTCTCCTTTCCCCTGATTTGTAACCTCATTCGTTTTCCATGGAAGAACTGACTCCGATGCTGCGCCAGTACCGCGCGATGAAACAGGATATCGATGACGATGTCATCTTGCTGTTTCGCGTCGGGGATTTCTATGAAATCTTCATGGAGGATGCACGCATCGCCGCGCCGCTACTCGGGATTACTCTCACCAAACGCGCCGGCCACCCTCTCTGTGGCATCCCTCACCACGCCCTCGATTCCTATCTCGCCAAACTCCTCAAACTCGGACGCAAGGTCGCCATCTGCGACCAAATGGAAGACCCAAAACTCTGCAAGGGAAAAATGGTGCGGCGCGATATTACGCGCATTATCACCCCCGGCACCATTACCGAGGAAAATATCTTGTCCGACGGCGCTTGCAATTATATCGTCGCGGCTCGCCCCGCCGGAGACAACGCCTTTTGCCTCGTGGCGCTCGACCTCTCGACCGGTGAATTCTTCTGCGAACGCACTGAAAGCCCGGCCGCATTGGCCGCCGCCATCGGACGCTTGAGCCCCGGCGAGGCCATCGTCCCGCAATGCACAAAGCCGTCCAACGATGATCTGCAAATCGAAACCATCTTCCACTCGAAGGGCGTCCGCTGCATCACGCCTGTCGATGAATACCTCTTCGATCCGGTTTCCGCCCGTGATGCGTTGCTGGCCCATTTCCACGTCGCTTCTCTCGATGGCTTCGGTTGCGAGGGGATCCCCGCTCTCGCATCCGCAGCCGGAGCCCTTCTGCGCCATGTCCACGAAAACCTTCGCCGCGATTTGAGCCATATCCGCCAAATCCGTCTTCAAGCCGCTTCAGGTCTCCTGCTACTCGACGAGACAACTTGCGCGCACCTCAATATTTTTCCCGCCGCAGAATCATCCGGCATTGAAGGGGCTTCTCTGCTGGAGGTCATCGACTCCACTTGCACCCCCATGGGAAAACGCCTTCTCCGAAAATGGCTGGCACGCCCGCTCTGCCACAAGGATGCCATCGACAAGCGTCTTGATACCATCGATTGCCTCATCAAAAACCGCCGCGCCCTGACCCCGCTGCGAGAAACCCTCGCCGTTGTTCGCGACCTCTCGCGCACCATCGCCCGAATATCCCTCGGTCGCGGCACCGCACGCGATTTGCTCCTCGTCTCAGCCGGACTAAAAACCGTCCCTTCTCTCGCCTCTCTCCTTGATCCAATTCTTTCCCCGGACGCTCCCTTGCTTGAATCCGTCCGTCAGCGCCTGAACCCCATGCCCGAATTGACCGGACGGATCGATCAGACCATCAGCGAAGACCCTCCCGGCAATCTTGCAGACGGCGGCACCATCCGCCCCGGATTCAATCGTCAACTCGACCAGTTGCGGGACGCCCAGACGAATGGTCGCACCTGGATCAGTGAATACCAGGCGAGACAAATCGCCGAAACCGGCATCAAATCCCTAAAGGTGCGCTTCAATAAGGTGTTCGGTTACTTTATCGAAGTCCCTTCTTCCCAACTCGCCAATGTTCCCGCCGGCTATCAACGGAAACAAACCATTGTCAATGGCGAACGATTCACAACCGCCGAACTCAAGGAACGCGAAGAACTGATTTCCGGCGCCGAAGCGCATGCCATCGAACTCGAACAGTCCCTCTTCACCGAACTCGTTCAGGAGGTGATCGCCCAAACCGCTGACATTCAGAATATCGCCGACGCTATCGCACAGCTCGATGTCTTTTGCTCCCTCGCCGATCGCGCCCTTGCGCTCGGCTACGTGCGCCCCGATATCCGTGACGACGATTCCCTCGAAATCAAAAACGGTCGCCACCCCATCATCGAACAACTTCCCGAAGCGGAACGATTCGTTCCAAACGATACGCACCTCAACGGCTCCACTCGCCAAATCATGATCATCACCGGCCCCAATATGGCCGGAAAATCGACCTATATACGCCAGGTTGCCCTCATCGTCATCCTCGCCCAAATCGGCTCGTTCGTTCCGGCCGATTCCGCCGTCATCGGTCTCGTCGATCGCGTCTTCACGCGCGTCGGTGCCGCCGACGATCTCGCCCGCGGCCGTTCGACTTTCCTCGTGGAAATGCAGGAAACCGCCAATATCCTCAACAACGCCACACCGCGCTCGCTCATAATCCTAGATGAAATCGGTCGCGGCACGTCAACGTTCGACGGGATTTCAATCGCCTGGGCCGTTGCAGAATACCTGCACGACAACCCCTCCGTTAAAGCACGCACACTTTTTGCAACCCACTACCACGAATTGACCGACCTCCCCTTGACACTTCCCGGTGTCGTGAACTGCTCCGTGCTCGTGCGCGAACGCAACGACAGCGTCGTCTTTCTGCGCCGGATCGTCGAGGGTCCCGCCGATAAAAGCTATGGCATCGCCGTCGCCAAACTCGCCGGAATGCCCGAACCCGTCTTGTCGCGTGCCCGCGAAATCCTCCAGAACCTCGAAAGCAACGAGGTTCGAGAGGATTCCGGAAGACCTTCCCTCGTCGAACCACATGAACCGGCTCAACGAAAACACACCCGCCACGACGATCGCCAAATGATGCTCTTTTAGCCACCCTCGCATAACCCGTGGCCGTATCCCGTTGCGACAGGGCGCGATGGTCGGTCGCCATTGACAGCGGCCCCCCCCCTCTTGCACACACATCGCTTCACGGGTAAAAATTCCGCTTGACCGGATTCGAAAAGATTGGTAGCATTCTCTCCCGATTCTACGGGACGTTAGCTCAGTTGGTAGAGCATGTGACTTTTAATCACAGGGTCGCGGGTTCGATCCCCGCACATCCCACCATTTGACTTCGCAGACGGCGACACAGGAAAACGTGTCGCCGTCTTTTTTTATCCGCCCTCCACGCTCCAAACGCACACACCTCGCCGCGCACCCTATTCGGGTTTGCCGGAGTGGCTCCGCTCGCCACTACTGGCCGACCTTCCCCTCCCCCCCAAAAAAAAATACTCCTGTTCATCTCTCTGGCTTTCCCGCGCCGGTGTAATTCCGTCAATCCTGTAAATCCTGTCTAAAAACTCCCCCCGCTCACCCGCCCACTGCCCGTGGCGGCTCGCCACTTGGAAAAGTCTGCGAATTTTTGCGAGACGGAGAAATATAATTGAGCTTTTGTTTGCAAGGAATTACCCCGTTTCCGTGAATAATCACCCCGAAAATCCGGGGATAAGCCTGCCCGCCAGAACCGACGCATTTGGATTATCTCCTGACAATCAGTTGCAAACATGGTGAATATGTCGATTCTAATCTTCATTCCAAAGTCTTCAGGTGCGCGGGCAATCTTCGCCCTGTAGCGCACTTGGTTTTACCGTCGTTGACGAATGTCGGCCTTATCCTTCCGCAAAGAAGGAGTGTGACCGGGGTTGCCTCAGGCGCTATTATTTGCCGATGATGATGTGCTGGTGCATTTCATCCTTTCAAATCTCTCCTGGCGCGCGACTACCTTCATGCGAAGGGGCGTGTGAGGTCCGGGCGTGTCTTCTACAACCTCATCTACTGGAGGAAGGCAAGGCTGTTCTCCCATCCGTAGGAGTCGAATCACTTCTAGCCTAGGAGGCCGCGACGGCAACGTACGAACGGCTACGTAATCTGTTCAAACGCTACATTGATGAAATGACGGCAAAGACCATTCGAGAGATTGATCAGGAGGCTCGGAAATGCAAAAGCATGACATCGTGAACCATCCGCATCTGAACGAAAGGATGATTCAGCCCGGAATGCTCGCAATGTAGATCTGCGAGCAGCTTTCACAGGGATATGCCGGGCGCAATGTCGCGAACCAGCTGCTCCGCCCGGCGACGTCGGTTGCGACAAACTATGTCGAGGCGAGCGATCCCGAGTCGGATGCCGAATTTGTACATAAATGGAAGGTTTCAGTGAAAGAGCTCAAGGAGAGGCAAGTCTGGATGAGGTTTTGCGGGGAAGCTTCTGCGCAATCCATTCATTAAGGAGATTGAG
>JBJEVW010000191.1:0-2845 GCA_051884735.1 Kiritimatiellia bacterium
TTGTGCCTTTGTTTGCAAGGCGTTGACCCGGGCCCGGAAGAATTTACCCCGAAAACCGGGATAAGGCTCGCCACTCGTGGCTCACCGCCTTTGTGTTCCTTTGTGGTAAAACAGCGCGGCTGAGACTGCGGGTTGAAGGGAGCCCCGATTCCGGCATTGGAAAACGGAAAAGCGGTGTTGATTGGGGACTAATTGATTGGGGTGTAAGAATTTACCGATAACCCGAAAAGATTTTACGCATTTTCCATATACGAGACCAATATGTTGTGATAGTATTGGAAGTGGGTACTAGAAATAGTGCCTCTTTTCGATTCTATCCGCGTATTTACATTCAAAGAAGATTGTTCTCCCAACCTCAGCCAATCGTATTTGTCTTGTTTCAGCCATGAAATCATCCTTCCATTGGTTTCGCAGTTCAGTAGTCCATTCCGCCGTTGCGCTTGCCGTTGGCGCGCTGGCCACAACAACGGCCCGATCCGAAAGCGTCCAGATTTATCAAGAGACGTTCGCCGGATCCACAACAACCACCATCAAATCAAATACAAAGTTTGTTTCCAGCGACACGGAAGAAGTTGCAATTTACTCCCAATACACAGACCATGACGATTGGACGGGTATCTTTTTGCGAGCCGGGTATCATTCTTTTCGTTTGGGGAATGATAATTCGCTGAATGCCATGGCGAAAAGCGGCGCGATAGCACTGACCAATGGCGCAGAGACGGCAACCATTACCGTTTCTTTTTATGCTTGCAATGCAGCTCAGGAAGCCAAAGAATTGAAGTTCTCCATTTTGGATTCGGCCGGCGGCGAGGTGTCAACGCAAACGATTACGTCGCTCAACACGGTTTCGGATGGTACAGCGATTCCCAGCGATGACAATCTGCAAACCGTCATGGTCGAAAATGTCCCCACCGGTTTTCACTTGAAGTTTCAGCCGGGACAGGCGAATGCCCGCATTTTTGTGGGCGGCATTACCGTGATGCAGGAATTGTCCGCCGATCCGGTCGAACCGGTCGATACGCCAGTTTTCACGGGGCCGAAGTCCGTCGAACTGACAGCCGGTACGGAAACCACCTTTGAAGTCAAGGCGGCGTTGTCGGATTCCACGGCGGTCGATGTCGTGTTTGACGGCATTGAGCCTTCGGCGACGACGACGCCTGCATTTGCGGATGGCGTCTTTGCGTGGACCCCTGCGGAAGCGGATGTTGGCGAATACACAGCGAACTTCCACGCAACGGCGAACAATACCGATTATCCTTATTCGGTATCGCTGACCGTCTCCCTCCCCCCTGCGCCTACGACAACAAAGACCCTCCTCTCGGAAACCTTTTCCGGAAGCGCGCTCACGACGAAATGGTCATCGACTTCCTACAAATCCATTCTTGCGGAGGACGGAACGACTTTCCTGCCCAATGTCGCGGATTTGGTCGGATGGACGGGCAGCAATCTTCTCAGCGGCATCAAAGGCATCCTTCTCGGAAAAGCTTCCAATTATCACGGTGCGGCGCTTTCGCCACTCATCGAAAAGACAAGCCATGTCGCAGCAACACCCATCCAGGTTTCGTTCAACGCGGCAAAAGTTACTAATATTGTCTCCAACCTGAAGATCGCCATCGTTGCGGAAGACGGCACGGTGGTGACCTCCGCCACGAAGAGTCCGGTCGTTTTGTCGACGGCTAGTGACGCCGAAATTACGAATACGGTGTATGCCCTCTCGTGCGAATTTACGGATGTCCCGTCCCGTTTCCGCGTCTTGTTCGAGCCGACGGGTGCAAATTCCCGCATTTGCCTCGACTCGATTGTGGTTTCGCGCGAACTTGCCGACGGGGTGCCGCAGCTTGCCGCTCCTTCCAACCTTGCCGCAAGCGAGTTGACGAAGACCGGCTTTGCGGTTGCCTGGGATGCGGTCGAATCGGCTTCCGGCTACGAGCTTTACGTGAAGGACGCCGCCGGGGCGATTGTCGCTTCCGTGCTTGCGGATACGAACAGCGCGACGGTGGACGGCCTTGAAAACGGAACGGCCTACTCGGTTTCCGTTGTTGCCATTGGCGATGATGTCGCCTGCTACGACTCCGAATGGAGCGATGCGATCGAGGTCACGACGGTCGAGGACGTAAACGAGCCTGAATGGGCTGTTACGGGTTCCACAGACTTCACCGCGCTCACGGCGGGTTCGTTTGCGGTGGCTTCCAGCCTTGATGAAACATCTCTTTCGGTTTCGCTCGAGTCCATCGAACCGGCGTTGACCGGAGCGGCCCCGGTTT
The DNA here is from genome assembly GCA_051884735.1 of Kiritimatiellia bacterium. Classification (GTDB taxonomy): domain Bacteria; phylum Verrucomicrobiota; class Kiritimatiellia; order RFP12; family UBA3636; genus JAEDLN01. The sequence continues at coordinate 2,265 of JBJEVW010000191.1, forward strand.
GGGATGGTTCCATTCTCTCGTGGACGCCCTCGCTCGACGATGTCGGATCGTTCACCATCACCTTCGCGACATTGGTCGGGGAAACCACCTACCGGCATCAAGTGGCGGTCACGGTTGCCGATTTGCCTCCGTTGTCGGCGGTGAAGCCGGAGCTTTCGGAAATCGAATCCAACGGGTTCCGTTTGGATTGGATTGACGATCAGATTCGTACGGAGAAGTACGGCTTGCGGATTTGGTACGGCACGGACGATCCTACGAACGCCACGGCGGATGTCGAGCGCTTCCTCGAGTATTCGGGCAATACGCTGTTGATTCCGCTGGGGTGGAGTTCGCAGGGAACAGGCAACTACGATTACGATTCGGATAATCGCGTCCAGTTCGATTCGACCGGTGACACGATGACCACGAAGCGCTACCCGGAACCGGTTACGGAATTTTCCTACACTATCTTGAGAAAGGGCTCTGGCAGCGGCGATACGAATGCGATCTTCCGCGTGGAAGCGACGGCGGACGACTCCACATGGACGGAGGTGGCCGTTTACCAGGGATGGAATGCGCTTGTCAAAGCTACGCATACGCTT
>JBJEVW010000192.1:0-2818 GCA_051884735.1 Kiritimatiellia bacterium
CTTTATAGGGGGTAAACTACTACTAAAACCAAGTTTACTTCTGGAAGCCACACGGGAAGTTTTATTTGGTTTTCGAGTGAACGAGGGGAATGCGAGATGCGATGAGATTTGATAAGATGCAGAGCTCGAGTTGGGCGTGCTCCCGATTGCCGGCGCTATGCAAAAAATGCGGGTTTGCAGCAAAGTGGCGTCATGAATATCGTACCCCCCCTGTGTGCTATTTGGCTCAAACGGCCTAGGTTTTCCTAAGTACTTATTCAGAAAAAAAAAAACTGGAGACTTAGTTTTTTTTTTGGGGGGGGGATTTTGGTTTTCCTTCTGGATGCTTTTATAACACGCATCCGCGATCGGGTTATTTCCCATGTGGCGGACTTGCCGCCTTTCATTGTTTGTGTTCTTTGCGACGAAAAATGACTTTCTTCAATTTGTAGATAATAGCGGCATAGCGGTGTGGTTGATTGTTGATTTTTTTGCAATGGGGTGGATTCATTATCCCGCACAAAACGGATTGGTTCATGAAGACGTAGTAGAAAGAGTTCGATTTATTTTGGAATTCTCCAATCTTTTTGAACAACTTATCAACAACCCCTGTCAGAAGATATTTTCAGATTGTTATCTTATTCGAATAACACTCATGTTGAAAGACGGTTCGTTTCATCAAAGAGGGGGTAATAGTGATATTCTCCAATATTTTCAAGTGTTTTCTGATGAATTCCTTTGGTTTTGGTTTTGCGATACATGGTAAGAGAATAAGCAAAATATATTATCCCGTTAACCAATATGAGGATTCGATTGAGGAAATTTATGAACAAGAAACAATCAATCTGTTCATTCGTTACCGAATTTGCTTGAAAGACGTAATTCTCGCGAGATTGACCTGTTCATAAGTGCCGTTTATCTGTTCATAACCCACCCTAGTTATGAACAGTCTTTTACCGGAATTTTACACAAGACGTCAACAAAAACTACTTGTTTTCAACAGCGGCTTTTTCGATGCTTGTTTTCGCCAAGAATCGATTCTTGAAATCTTTACTATGGAAACACTCCTATGAATGTCAATGAATTTTCCGAAACCTGAGAAGAGTTTTCAATTGTTCCACGTGGAACAGACAGGGGCGACGCATTTGAAGCAACACCCGTTTTTTATGCGTAGATGATTGAGGCGTCGCCCCTAATCTTCAATCCGCAATCCGCAATCCGCAATCTTCAATTTTCAGCGTTCTGACACGCAACGCGCACCAAGCAGTCCCCGCCTAAAGACTAAAGATTGAAGATTGCCACTGAAGACTTACCAGACCTTCTCGTGCTGAACGGCAGCATCGTCACGATTGACGCCGCGGGCGGCCAGAAGAAGGTTGTCGCCCAAATCGTCTCGAAAAGCGCGGATTACATGATCGACTAAAGGGAATCCAGCCGACGATGCTCGAGGAGATGGTGCTCCTTTTCTCCGACGCGCTCAAGTCGAATCCGCGGGCGTTCCAGTCGCATACGACCGTCGACAAGCAGACTAGATGAGTTGAGGAACGCACATGCCTACCAGACAGGCGACATCGGCTTGGTTTGCGGACAAGGGAGAATGGGCGGGATTGCGAAGCTGATTCAAGGCGGACGGTCAAGGGTGGCAGAGTGGGGCGCAGAGTCTGCTCCCGGCAAAACCCGACCGCATCCGCCCGCCTGGGCATTGAGAACAAGCTTCACTGGACGCTGGACGTGCGCTTCCGCGCGAGGACAACTCCCGTGTGCGCAACGGCGAATGCCGTGCAGAAGCTCAACGTCATCCGCAAGGTCGCGATCGATCTTCTCAAGGCGGGACAGGACGACACGGCACACCTTCGAGAAGAAGCTCCGTACGATGATATGGAATGAGGAGATGCTTCAGCACATCATCATCGGCAAATCATGGCACTTGATACAGACCTCGTCACACTCCTTCCCTGCGGAAGGGGAAGGCCGGAATTTGCCAACAACGGCAAAAACAAGGGCGCGACAGGCGCGAAGAGCGTCCACGCACCTGAAGACTGAAGATTAGGACCGATGCTTTCACCGCTTAGTCATCTAATCGTCAGCAGAAAATCTAAATGCGTCGGTCCTGGTGGAACAGATGTCGGTGGTTTTGACTTTTCAGCACATTCTCGTATTTTATTAGCAACTGTCGAAATCTTCGTTCCGCCTGTTTTGAAGACGGCTTCTTTATAATTTTTTTGACTCTTCGGGTATGACTGTGGGTCGGGTTGCGCCGCAACAGCTCATTTTTCCCTTATTTTCGGGGGCTTCTTGCCTCTTCCCGGCCACGGAGAGATGATTGACGAATAGAATAGCATTGTAGGCCCGATAATCGTCGTGTCGATGTCGCGAAATCAAAATAGGCGATTCGAATCAGCAACTTGATTTTGTTGTTCATCGCCTCGTTTTTTGCGTTGCTTGATCCCGAATTTAATTGTATTGAGGATGTGCTTCTCGTATCTCCGTATCTTCCGTTGGAATTCGACAAAGGGCGGAAATCCGGTATCGTGGCACTCTTTATTCACGGTGCCAGGCGCACTCTTCGCCGTGTCATCGTCCTTAAGCATGAAGATGGGTCCTCAACTCTTCCTTAGGTCCTGGGCGCAAAGAGCCCTTTCTCATCGTCCTTGGCGGCTTGCCCTTTGCCCGTGGCGGCCTCGGCCACTCTCTGCGTGACATTTTCTTCGCGAGGCTAATCCGTTACGCATGCGTATTACCCGTGCGGCGCGAGTGGCGAGGCCGCCGCAGGTAAAATAGAATCATTGCGCACCGCAAAGCCGCATGAGTCAATTTATTTCACGCAGAGAACACAGAG
>JBJEVW010000193.1:0-11565 GCA_051884735.1 Kiritimatiellia bacterium
GGCGGACGGGCTGGCGATACTCGAAAAGATCAACCGGGCGCGAACCAAGCTCGGATTGGCACCGCATGACACAACGGCATCCAGGGACACCCTAAGGGTTGGTTAATTTGCGAACAGTACACTAGTCAGATAGCATTGGATCGTGACGAATTGATCTCCAAGCTTGTCGCATGGTGTCCTATGGACGATACTCCCATAAAGACGAAATGAGGCGCACTATGTTGTAAGGATTCTTGTCAGGTGACCTGGCTCATCGAAAAGATTGCGAACGCGCATGGCGTTGACGCACGGAAGTTCTCGGTGAAAAGCCACTTTGCCATGCTGCTTCTCGGACACCTCTCACGCGCATCGTGCCTTACGGAGATATGCGATGATGCCGACCTGAACAGACGGAAGCTGTTGCTCGTACGCAATGCGACGCTCGGTAAGCGCAATACATTCTCGCATGCGAACAGAACTCGTCCTAGCGAGCTTGCCGAGGAGGTCTACGGGAATACGGTGCGTCATCTCCTCCGCACCGACAACGACCGCAATACATTCAGTCGTATCCAGCCGGATTTTGATTTCCCGGTCCTGAATTCTATGGGACAGCATCCCTGCTATTGGTGGCATTCCACCGCAACTTTGGAACAAGACATCCTAGAAAACAAGTGCGAAAGCCAAGAAAAGCAAGGATTCCGCAAGCCAACCACGTACCTATGGGATGGCAGTGTTTGCCAGTATATTTTGGCGAATTTGGAAATCTGGAAATCAATTAACCTGTTTTTTCGGGAAAATGGTGTGCGATTGAATCTCTTTTGGGGCTCGGGCGTTTTCCTTATGTCGCACTCTGTGTCGCATGTCAAGGATCTAGAGGGTTTTGTACAGGGCCTCGACTTCTTGGAGATTGGGGGGGAGAGCTCCGGTTCGGGTGGTCGCCTGGGCACCGGCGGCGATGGCGTGCTTCATGGTTTCGAGCGTAAATCCTTCGTGCCGGGAGAAGAATCGGTAGCAGAATTCGGCGAGGAGTGTGTCGCCGGCGCCGGTTGTATCGGCAACGGGCACAAGGGGGGAGTCGAGCCGGTGGACGCAACGGGGTGTCCGGGCATCGCCGCGGGCGGCGAACCAGCATCCGTACGCGCCATCGGAGAGGATAATATAGGGGGCGAATTCAAGCAGGAGATTGATGGCATGCCGGAAATCCGCTTCCGTTTGCGGGTTGAACCCGAGCAAATCCGCGCATTCGGAGCGGTTGGGTTTCAGGAGCGAAACGGGGGCGCGCGCACCCATCCGCAAGGCTTCGCCGGCCGTATCGAGGACGATGGGAATCTGCCGGGTGGCGAGGGTGCGGGCGAGGGAGGCGTAGAAGTCGGCGGGAAAGGCGGAAGGGAGGGAGCCGGAAAGAATGGCGGCCGAAGGTTTTTCGGGCAGGTCTTCCGTCATTGCGGCGGAAAAAATCGAAGGTGGCAGATGCGAGGCATCGAGGTTGGGGAAAGCCGGACGGTTCATCTTGAACATTCCGCAGGGGGAGCAGAACATGATGTTGATCCGGGTTGGTCCGGGGACGCGTATGAGACGGTCTTCGATGTTGTAGCGTTCGAGTTCCTCTTCGAACGGTTCGGGATCTTTCTGTCCGAGAATGCCGGAGAGGCGCACCTGCTCTCCCCGAAGCGAGAGCCATCGAGCGACATTGAGGCCTTTTCCGCCGATGGCAAAGACCTCGTTTGCCCCCTTGATGACATCGCCGGGGCGAGGAAACTTTGAAAGAGCGATCGTGGTGTCGATTGCCGGTGAGAGACAGAGAACGGAAAACATGGGAAACGGGAGAGAAGGTAAAAAAGCGCGCAGGAAGACCGATGCGCGCTTTTGGGGTGTCAGGCTTCGTTTGGGCGGGGACTCAGCCGCGGACAAGCGGCTCGTAGCCCATATATTCGCCTTGACGGGTAACGTCTACGACGGCCTGCCAGAGCGCGCTATCCGTATCGACCTTTTGGCGTTCCACGGTCGCCAGTGCAATCGGCACGAGCATATAGACGTCGGCGCACTTGCCGACGACGCAATTTGTCCGGCCTGCCATGGCGGCGTGGACGGCGTTTTTGGCGAGCAAGGTACAATGGATGGCATCGGAACCCCGGGCGGGGACGGAGCGGATGGTGTAGCTCGGATCAAAGTACTTTACCGAAACGGGTTGTTTCTTTTGGCGGAAATGTTCTTCGATTTTCTCTTTGAGGAACGTCCCGATATCCTTTTTGAGAATATTGCCGGATGCATCGCGCTTTTCTTCACCGACCATGAGATCCTGTCCGGCGCCTTCGGCGACAACGATTACGGCGTGGGTTTTCCCGATACCGAAGCGGCGATCGAGCGCGGTAAGGACGCCGTGTTCCCCCTCCAGCGTAAAGGACATTTCGGGGATGAGGCAGAGATTGACGACGGAGTTGGCGATTGCGGCGTAAGCGGCGATAAAACCGGAATCCCGACCCATGAGTTTGACGAGGCCGATGCCGTGAGAAGCACCCTTTGCCTCGACGTGGGCGCAGGAAATGACGCGCCCCGTTTCGTAGACGGCGGTTTCGAAGCCAAAGGAGCGTCCAATGAACGCAAGATCGTTATCGATTGTTTTCGGGACGCCGACAACGCTGATGGCGAGTTTTCGCCGGTGGATTTCCTCGGCGATATCGCGAGCGGCGCGGAGCGTGCCATCGCCGCCAATCGTAAAGAGCATATTGATGTTCAGATGCGCCAGCGTATTTACGATTGTTTTGGTGTCTTGGCCGCCGCGGGAAGAGCCGAGGATGGTGCCGCCCAGTTCGTGAATGTCATCGACAACGTCCGGCGTAAGGATGAGTGGCTCGTGTCCGTAGGCTGGGACGAGGCCTTCCAAGCCGTAGCGCACGCCGAAAATGTGGCGCACGCCGTAATCGAACCAGAGGGTCTGGACGAGGCCCTTGATGACGTCGTTGAGTCCGGGGCAAAGTCCGCCGCACGTTACGATGGCGGCACGGGACCAAGCCGGATCGTGGAAAATTTTCCGGTGGGGGCCGGCCTTTTCGAAGGACGGAATAAAGCCCTTTTCGAGAGCGGACTTTTTGACGGATTCAAGATCGTGGTTGATGATTGTCCGTTCACCGTCTTCCACGTAAAAGGGGACGGTGATGGGAGAATCTACGGAGCATTCGCCGAGGGAGTCGATATTGAAATTCACCTTTTCGGGCGAATCGAGAATTTCTTTAATCGTCATGGCAGATGGAAAACCGCGCATGGTCTCGCGGGCCGGAGCCATGCGGGATTTGGAAAGAGGTCGATTTAGAAAGAGATGCAGCGTGCGATACGCGCGTCGATTTCTTTTGCGATTTCCGCAACAAGCTCATCGGAGATGGGTTTGTTGACGGAAAGGAGGGCAAGGGAGTTTCCGCTCTTCGGGTTGTGCGGGTTGCGCATATCCTCGATATTGACTTCGCCTTTGGCGAGGTGTTTTGCGATTGCGGCGATAACGCCGGGGCGATCCTTGTACTCAAAGAAGAGAGCGGTTCCGTCGGGCACCCAGTACAGATGATCGAATTCATCGATACGGGCGATCATGGTGAGTTTTTCGCCGACCGTACCGCGGACCGAGACGCGCTTCTCGATGCCATCGGTATCCTTTGAGACGAGGTCGATGGTCATGGAGGAATCGTAGTGTTTGGAGGCGTCCGGATCGCGAACCTTGAAGATGATACCCTTTTCCTCGAGGCCTTGGATGGCGGCCTTGTAGTCTGTCGAGCGGTCGATATCCTGCCAAATGCCATTGAGGAGGGAGAGGGAGAGCCACTTGGCGAAGGGTTCCAGCGTTCCGTAGTAGGAGACTTCGATCCGGGTGAACGGTTTTTCGTTGCCGAGCAAACCGCGGCCGAGGCGGGCGAGCGTGTAGGCGAGATCGCAGAAAGAGGCGTCAAGACCTTGTGGAATATCGCGGTTGACGATGAACGGGGAAACGCCCTTTTCATCGAGATCCATCAGTTCCTCGGCGGCGCGGATGGCGGCCTTCCGATTGGCCTCGACGGTCGATGCGCCCAAGTGCGGCATCATGATATCGGCGATGTCGGCAACGGACTTGGGGCCTTCGGCGTCTTTCGGGTAGACGTCGTTGAGGAAGCGGATTGCCTTCATCTGTTTAGCGGCGCGGATATCGTCTTCGTTGACGATTCCGGCGCGGGCGCAGTTGATGAGCGTGGCATCGTTCTTCATCAACTGGAGCAGTTCCTTGTTGACGAATCCCTTGGTTTCATTGTTCTGGGGGATATGCAATGTCACGAAATCGGATTCTGCGAAAATCGTCCGGACGTCGGCGGGTTCGATGCCGAAATCCTTGACGCGTTCGACGGGAACGAGCGGATCGAAGCCGAGAATCCGGCATTCAAATCCGGTCAAGCGTTTCGCGACAAGCCGTCCGATATTGCCGAGGCCGATGATGCCGACGGTTTTTCCGGCCAGTTCGCGCCCCATGAGTTTGGACTTTTCCCAAAGGCCTTCGCGTGTCGTGGAATCCGCGCGGATGATGTGGCGGCAATCGGCGAGGATCAAGGCGACAACCTCTTCGGCGACGGCATTGGAGTTGGCTCCCGGGGTATTCATGACATCGATGCCGCGGCTGCGGGCGTACTTTCCGTCGATATTGTCGAAGCCGGCGCCGGCGCGGACGATGACGCGCAGATTGGGGAGCGCATTGATGACCTCAGCAGTGACTTTCTCGGAGCGGACGATGAGTCCATGCGCATCGGGATTGGCCTTTGCGAAATCAAGGAGAACGGCTTTGGGATCCTGCACCACGGAGTATCCTCCATGATCTTGAAGAAGTTTGGTGGCGGCAGAGTCGAGCTTGGTCGGGATCAGAATCTTTTTCATGGATCTAGTTTTCAGTCTGATGAGTTTCTGCTAGTCTTGGATAGCGTTCAACGCTCCCATGTCGAGCGGACTATTTCCGGAGACGCCGGAGAGAACGGAACCCATCTTTGTTGGTGGAATTATAGGAGATTAAAGATGCTGAAATCAAGGAAAAACGCCATCTTGCGCGGTTGCCTCCCGAATTGGTGCATTGTGGTTATGGGACTTTGCATGGTAGCGCAGGGATCGAATTTTTCGAATACGTCCCCCAATGGAATGGATGGGGGAGCAACGCGCGGCGATATTGTCGGGGTCGATCATGCGGCCGCACCGGCGTACAAAGAGCCCGGCTTTTTCTGGTCGCGTCCCCGCGAGAATACGTCCGAGGCGCAATTTGCGCGTGCGAAGAAATTCGAGGACGAGGGCTCCTTCCGCAAGGCCCGTAATGCGTACGAGGCGTTGGTTTGCGAATGGGGCGATGCTCCGGAAGCGCCGGAGGCCCAGTTGCGCTTGGCCCGGCTGATGGAAAAAGCGGAGCGGTATGAGCGCGCCTTTTGCGAATACCAGTATTATTTGGAGCATTATGCGGGGGCATCGGTTAGCGGATTGGCCTCTTATGCAGAGATTGTTTCGGCACAGTTTGCCATTGCCAATGCGCTTCGCGAGAAAGTCGAAAGTGCCTTTGGCGCTCCGTTGAGTACGGTTACGTCGATGTACCGACATATCGTGAAGAATGCGCCCGATTGGGAGAAGGCGGCGGATTGCGTGTTTTTCGAGGCGTTGACATTTGAGGTATGCGGAAAGCTGGAGCGTGCTGTTCCGGTGTACGAGCGGCTTTGCGTGAAGTATCCGGCAAATGCGCTTGTTGCGGATGCCCGTTATCGGGCCGCATTCTGCCGATACCGGATTTCGGCAAAAGCGAAAAACGACGAGCGTTCTGCGGCCAATGCATTGCAGGCGCTTCGGTTGGCGACCCGTTTCGCGCCGGAACATCCGGATGCCGCGAAAGCGATGGAAGCCATATCGGATCTTTCCCGGCGGCTTTCTGCAATGGCATATCAAAAAGCGGCCTTTTACGATCGGGGGCGCAAAAACCCGGAAGCGGCGAAGTTGGCATACCGGCAGTTTTTGGAACAGTATCCAGCGGCGGAGGAAGCTCCTCTTGTCAAGGCTCGTCTTGTCGAATTGGAACAGCCGTAAAACACGATTTGGCGTCCAACTACGGGGTGGCGAGCCGCCACGGACAATGAGCCAAGCAGCCAAGCCACAAAGCCAAATCGCGCGAAATCGAACACAAAGACGTGTGAGCGGGATGGATCGGTCACAAAGATTCATAGGTTTTCAAGGGCGCGCGTATGGATGGTGGTAAGACGTGCGGGTGTGGTAAGACGTGCGGGTGCGCGGCCCTACCGCGCACATGCCGCAGTTCGGAGTCGCGGCATGCGAAACGCCCAGCGTGTGCGGGATGGCGAGGCGAGAGGAAAAAGAGATGGAGACAAAATTGTAATTTTGAAGGGGGATTGATTACAATTTCGTAAATAAAGGGGTAGGGGAAAGAATGAGAGAGGCTTTTGGATGGGTGTTTTTTGATGGAAAACGGGGTGTTTTCGATTCTGCAACGATTTGGCATGTCTTTTGCTAGTCGGAATCGAAAATTCTATTCTTTCTCCGGGTATTTGTATTTCACCGGATTGACCCTGTCACACACACATTACCATGGAAAACGCACAAAACCGGCAACCGAGCAGCCCCTTTTTCCAACCCGGTTCGAATCCGGCAGTCCGTCCATCGGACTATGGCCTGTACAGTTTCGAGCAAGAGCATGACGCCTGTGGCGTTGGCATGATTGCCCGGATTGACAATCGGGCGACGCATGGCATTTTGGAAAAAGGAATTGGGATTTTAAAGCGGCTCATGCACCGTGGTGCGGCGGGCGGCGATCCGAACACGGGCGATGGCGCGGGACTTTTGTTCCGGTTGCCGGACAAATTTCTTCGCCAGCAGATGCGGCGACAGAAGGTTGTTTTGCCTCCGGTTGGGCGTTATGCGGTGGCGATGTTATTTGGCGGCGAAGGCAAAGAGGCGGAGATTGAAAGTCGCTTTGTTGCGGAAGGTCTTACGATTCTCGGATGGCGCGAGGTTCCCGTCTGCGCGGATGCGATCGGCGAGACGGCTCGTTTGTCTTTGCCCTTGATTCGCCAGTTGTTCATTGCCGCCGGTCCGGTCGAGGATCGGGATGCCTTTGAGCGGAAGCTGTTTGTCGCGCGGCGGCAGATTGAAAAAACGGTATCGGGCGTCTATTTGCCGAGTTGTTCGTCTCGCACGATCGTGTACAAAGGACTGTTGTTGGCGACGCAGATCGACCGGTTTTATCCGGATTTGGCGGACCCGGCGGTGGAAAGTCCGTTTGCGCTCGTCCACCAGCGGTATTCGACGAACACCTTCCCGACGTGGAGTTTGGCGCATCCGTTCCGGTATTTGGCGCACAATGGCGAAATCAACACGCTTCACGGCAATCTGAACCAGTTGCGCAGCCGCGAGCCGTTTTTGTCGAGTCCGCTCTTTGGGGACGATTTGAAGAAAGTATTGCCGCTGATTGAAGACGGGCAGAGCGATTCGGCGTGTTTGGACAACATGCTTGAATTGCTGGTGTTGGCCGGGCGCAGCATGCCGCATGCGATGCTCATGCTCATGCCGCAGGCGTGGGGCGCCAGCTATCACATGGGGCGGGACGTTCGCGGCTTTTTCGACTACCATTCCGAGTTGATGGAGCCGTGGGACGGACCGGCGGCAGTCGGATTCAGCGATGGCCGCAATATCGGTGCGATGTTGGACCGCAACGGTCTACGGCCGGTCCGGTGGAGTCTCACGAAGGACGGACTTTTCACGCTGGCGTCGGAAGCCGGTGTCGTGGACCAGAATCCGGCGGATGTCATCCGGAATGGCCGGTTGCGTCCGGGGGAGATGATCTGGTGCGACTTGGAGCATGGCCGGTTGGTGATGGATGCGGAAATCAAGAATACGATTGCCCGCCAGAAGCCGTATCGCCGTTGGGCGGCGGAAAACAAGATTGCGATTCACGGGTTGTTCGATTCGGTAAATGCGGCGGTCATTCCGGAGAATCTGCATCGTCGCCAACATTTGTTCGGGTGGACGCGCGAGACGGTCGACACGCTGATTTTGCCGATGGCGGAAAAGGGGCAGGAAGGCGTCGGTTCGATGGGCAACGATGCCGCGTTGCCGGTTCTATCCCGCAAACCGCACTCGCTCTTCGGCTATTTCAAGCAGCATTTTGCGCAAGTGACGAATCCTCCGATCGATCCGATTCGGGAGCGGCTCGTCATGAGTCTGACGACCTACATTGGCAATCGCGGCAACATTCTTGCGGAAGAAGAGAGCAAAGCGAGCGTCATCCGTCTGGCGCGTCCGATTCTGACGGATGAGGACGTGGTCCGGCTTTCGACGAGCCACGAGGCGCATGCCGCCACGGCGATTTTGCCGCTTCGTTGGGAAGGCTCGTTGGAGCATTCGATTGAGGGATTGCAGCGTCGAGCCATTGAGGAAGTCCGCAGCGGCCGCAGCATTTTGATCTTAAGCGACCGTACGCTCAGCGAGAAAGATTTGCCGATTCCCTCGCTGTTGGGCGTGGCGGCCGTCAATCGCGCTCTGATCGAGGCGGGGTTGCGACCGCCGGTTGGCTTGATTGTGCAGAGCGGCGAAGTCGCGGAGGTCATGGATTATGCGTTGCTGCTCGGGTATGGAGCGACGGCGATTCATCCGTATCTGGCGTTGGAAACCGTTTCGGATTTGGCGGTTTCGGGGCGCACGAACGCCAATGCCGCCCGGAGTGCCGAGAACTACATTACGGCCGTCGACAAAGGCTTGCTCAAAATCATGTCGAAGATGGGGATTTCCACCTTGCGGTCCTATCGCTCTGCGCAGATTTTCGAGGCAGTCGGTTTAGACCGTTCGGTCATCGACCGCTTTTTCCCGGGAACCGTTTCCCGGATTGGCGGCCTGACGATTGCGGATTTGGAGGAAGAGAGTTTGGCGCGCCACAACGAGGCGCTTGTCCATATTGACGAGGCGGCTCTTCCGGCGGGCGGGGAATACAAATGGCGGAATGACGGGAAGGACCATCTCTGGACGCCGGCCTCGCTTGCCGCGTTCCGGCAAGCCATTGAGCGGAACGATCCTGCGAAATACCATGAGTATGCGGATTTGATCAACAAGCAAGCCGGGCATCTGTGCACCTTGCGTGGATTGTTCAAGTTTGCGAAGACGACACCGATTCCCGTTGAGGAAGTGGAAAGCGTTCCCTCCATCATTCGCCATTTTGTTTCCGGCGCCATGTCACTCGGTTCGCTCTCGCCGGAGGCGCACGAGACGATTGCCATTGCCATGAACCGCATGGGCGCGGCGTCCAACTGCGGCGAAGGCGGCGAGGATCCGAACCGGAACACGCCAGCGGCGAATGGTCAGGATCGACACAGCCAGATTCGCCAGGTTGCCTCCGGCCGGTTTGGCGTCACGATCGATTATCTTGCCAAGGCGCAGGAGCTGCAGATCAAGATTGCCCAGGGCGCAAAGCCGGGTGAAGGCGGCCAGTTGCCCGGCATCAAGGTCGATGAAGAAATTGCGCGTGTCCGGCATTCCACGCCGCATGTCACCCTGATTTCGCCGCCGCCGCACCATGACATCTATTCGATTGAGGATTTGGCGCAGTTGATTTACGACTTGCACAATGCCAATCGCGAGGCGCGCATTTCGGTGAAACTCGTCAGCGAATCGGGGGTCGGAACGATTGCCGCGGGTGTAGCCAAGGGGCATGCGGACATGATTCTCATTTCGGGACATGATGGCGGAACGGGTTCATCGCCCCTCACCTCCATCAAGCATGCGGGTTTGCCGTGGGAGTTAGGGCTTGCCGAAACGCAGCAGACGCTTGTCGCCAACCGCTTGCGCGAACGTGTCCGCCTGCAAGTCGACGGACAGCTCAAGACGGGCCGCGACGTTGTCATCGGGGCGCTTCTCGGCGCCGAGGAATTTGGCTTCGGCACAACGGTGCTGGTTTGCCTGGGATGCGTCATGATGCGCAAATGCTCCGGCAACTGTTGCCCTGTCGGTGTTGCCACCCAGGATCCGGTACTCCGCAGTTTCTTCCGCGGCAAGCCCGAGTACATTGAGAACTTTTTCCGCTTTGTCGCGGAAGAGGTCCGAGAAACGCTTGCCTCGCTTGGCTTGCGGTCGCTGGATGAAGCGGTTGGACGCAGCGATTTGCTTTGCATGGACGATGCGCTCGCCTTCTACAAGACGAAGCATCTTGATTTTTCGCGCATTTTCCAGCCTGCAATCGGCAGCGACGCCATTCGTTGGGGGGGACAGCTCCAAAAGGTGGAGACCTACGATGAGAAGTTTCTCCTACCCGAAGTGCGTCCCTTTTTCGAACGTCTTTCTGCGCAAGTCCATGTGGAGAAGGGGGGGGCGAAGCAACTCGTTCTCGATCGGGTTCTCCGGAACGAAAACCGGACCGTCGGCACGGAAACCAGCTGCTTACTTGATCGCACCTTCGGCGTGGCCGGTCTTCCGAAGGACACGGTGACGGTCCGGTTCAACGGGTGTGCCGGGCAGAGTTTCGGCGCGTTTCTTGCGCCCGGCATCACCTTCCAGCTGCGAGGCGAAGCGAATGACTTCATCGGAAAAGGTCTTTCCGGCGGCGTCATTGTTGTCCGGCCTCCGAAGGAAGCTCCGTTCAAGGCGGAGGAGAATGTCATTGCCGGCAATGTGGTCGGGTTTGGCGGCACATCCGGAGAAATCTACATCAATGGACAAGCCGGCGAGCGCTTCTGCATCCGCAACAGCGGCATTACCGCAGTTGTCGAAGGCGTAGGCGACCATGGTTGCGAGTACATGACGGGAGGCCGGGTTGTCGTGCTGGGTCCCACGGGCGTTAATTTTGCTGCCGGCATGACAGGTGGCATTGCGTACGTGTACGATGCGACGAATGATTTCGATTTGAACTGCAATGTCGAATCGGTCGATTTGGAACCGGTGCTTGCGGAATCGGAAGAAGAAGCCGAGCTTCTCCGGTTGATTCACGAGCATGTCCGCCGGACCGAATCACCGCTTGCCAAATCGATGCTGGACAATTGGGAAATCGTCCGTCCCCGGTTCATTCGCATTATTCCGATCGATTACCGGAAGGCGCTTGCAATGCAGAAGGAAAAGACGAATCCGGCGTAAGGACTGGGGTGCGCGGCTTTGCCGCGCACCTGCCGCGGATGAATCCATGGCATGCAAAATACGTGGCGGTTCTATGATTCTTTGGTTTGTGCGGTGACAGAAATGGTTCCGTGAATCATACCCATCCAGCAGCCATAAGGAATTATGCCGGGATTGGCAGGAGTAAATTCAGGCTCACCAGAGTTGACTATGGGGCGATCCGTGCCGTATAAATTCATGAGGCTTCAGGCATAAGTGTGGGTCGGGTATACCCCTGTGAAGGTGAAAAGCGTTGTGACATGGAACGCGTAGCGCGGAATGTTTGCAACGCGTGACACAGAATAGAAGCGCGTAGAGTTGTGAATATGTGAACACCGCCCCCCGACTCGCTTCGCCACGGAGAATATTCCCGAAGCGGCGTTTGAGACGGCTTTGTACTCCCGCGGACCACCGCAAGAACGAGAATGGACAGCACAGCCACCTGTTCCAGATGGGAGAGCT
>JBJEVW010000194.1:0-11564 GCA_051884735.1 Kiritimatiellia bacterium
CTCGCCACCCTCCCCCGCGCTTTGGATGACGACTTGCGGATGCCAACCCGCAATGGTATGATGAACGCATAAAACCATACGGCTTTTATGAAGGAGTGATAGCATGAAATCGACCTGGATCGCACTTTCTTTCTGCGCAACCATGCTCTTCGCGGCGGAAATTGATTCGCAACCCGATGATTCCGCCGGAGAAATTCGCCTGGCCGATCTGCTCAAATCCATCGAGACACGGGTTGACAATACTTTTCGTCTCGCAAAACAGCAGAATCCCGATTCGAATATGGTCTTTGTCGCCCGCGGCGTCCGGGCCAATCGCGCAACGCATACCATCGAAATCGATGCGCATACGACCGGACTTAAACCCGGCGACATCGCGGAATTTTACCTCATCACGATCAACTCCGGACACGATTACGAAGCCCTTCTCCAAACCTTTGCGACCGCAAACGATATCCGCAAGGCCTTCGATTTCCTGAACATTCCGACCGGACGCGCCATCGACTACGATTCCTACACGTTCTGGTCGCGTGGCGAACGCATCGAGGCCTCCGTCTCCTTCGACAATGGCTCCCCGCGGCCTTTGATGGATTTCATCCAAAACAAGGAGACCGGAAAACCCTACCCGGATCCGACATTCGTCTATATCGGCGGGACAAAAGCGCCAGATAAAGACGCGCTCGATATCGATTCGAGCGGTCCCGGCTCCTTGATTTCCGGCTACAACGAAAAACTGACCCTTCTGGATGTGCCCCGCACAGCCGTCCAAGAGGAAGTGTACGAAAAGAACGTCCTGTCCAAAGACGCCCCGGAAAAGCCCGGCGTCCAGGCCCTCATCGTGCTGAAACCGGAAAGCCGCCCCGCAACCGCTCCGCACCGGATTCGCGAGGTCGATTTTTCCCTCGCGAAAGACGGAATCTCGCTCGATGGCGCAAATCCGGTTCCTGTCGTTGAAGCCGTGAAGCACTTGAATGCTTATCACACCAACGATAAACAGGACGTCTTCCTCAAGGTGCGCTGGCACGATGACATTCCCATGAAAGAGATCCAATCGCTCTGCGGATTGCTCGTCAAACTGGACGCCGCCGGACAGGGCGTTCGAATCGATGCGCCGCCACCTGGTTTTCCCTACGCAAAGGCCTTTCTGCCGCGCAACGAATGGCGTGACCGCTCCAAGCGCTTTTCGCAACCTTGCGAACTTCGCCTAGCCAACAACGAAGACGGCACGCATACCGCAACCCTCGTCCAAATCACGGAAGAATGGAAGGACGAGCAGATCCATCCAGACCTCACCATCACGGAGCATCCCGTCGCGAAACCGGAAGATTTGCCCGGATTGCTGGAAAAATACGCTCCCGCGAATTTGAACGTACTTCTCGTCTTCGTTCCCGGCACCCTTCCCTATGGCACGCTCCGACCCTATTTGGACGTCTCCGGCAAAACGCACTCGCTGGTCCAGATTTTCATCGATTGACGCCTTTCCGCACACATTCCCTCCCCTTTTTCCAACCCAAAACAACCTACGTTTGTTCCATGTTCCAAAAAATTCGCATTCCTGAAGCCGGTGCTCCCATCACCATGGGGGCCAATGGACTCCAAGTTCCCGACAATCCAATCGTTCCCTTTATTGAAGGCGATGGCATCGGCCCTGATATCACAAAAGCCTCCATCCCGGTCTGGGACGCCGCCGTCGATGTCGCCTACAACGGAAAGCGGAAAATCGCCTGGATGGAAGTCTATGCCGGCGAAAAAGCCTTGACGGTGTACGGAAAGGATGCATGGCTTCCCGATGAAACCCTCGAGGCTTTCCGTCAGTATCTCGTCGGTATCAAGGGTCCGCTTACGACGCCGATCGGCGGCGGCATCCGCTCGCTCAATGTCGCCTTGCGGCAGATGCTTGATCTCTATGTCTGCCTCCGCCCCGTCCGTTATTTCAAAGGCGTGCCTTCGCCGGTCAAACATCCGGAAAAGACCGATATGGTCATCTTCCGCGAAAACACGGAGGACATCTATGCCGGCATCGAATGGATGAACGGAACCGAAGAGGTGAAAAAGGTCGTCGACTTCCTCCAAAAGGAAATGGGAGTCAAGAAAATCCGCTTCCCGGAATCGTCTTCCATCGGCATCAAGCCGGTCTCGAAGGAAGGCACCGAACGCCTTGTCCGCGCCGCCATCCAATACGCGATCGACAACAATCTTCCTAGTGTCACGCTCGTCCACAAGGGCAATATCATGAAGTTCACCGAAGGCGCCTTCCGCGATTGGGGATACGCACTCGCCCGCAATGAATTCGGTGCCGAAATCATCGACAAGGGGCCTTGGTGCCGTTTCAATAACCCGAAAACGGGACGCGAGATCGTTGTCAAAGACTGCATTGCCGACGCCTTCCTGCAGCAGATTCTCACCCGCCCCGCGGAATACTCCGTCATCGCCACCTTGAATCTCAACGGCGATTATGTTTCCGATGCGCTCGCCGCAACCGTCGGCGGCATCGGTATCGCACCGGGTGCCAACATCAACTACACCTCCGGAACCGCCATCTTCGAGGCAACCCACGGAACGGCCCCAAAATACGCAAATCTCGATAAGGTCAACCCCGGATCCCTTCTCCTTTCCGGCGCCATGATGCTGCGCTACTTCGGATGGTCCGAAGCCGCCAATCTCGTCGAAAAGGCGATGGACGAGGTCATTGCGTCCGGCATCGTTACCTATGACTTCGCGCGCCAGATGGAAAATGCCCGCGAGGTGAAGTGCTCCGAATTTGCACAGGCCCTGATCGCTGCAATCCGTAAGTAAACGCGCCCCTCCCCTCTTCCTCACAAGACCGCTCCCATCCTATGTCTACTGCTTCCATGACCGGATTCGGTCGCGCCGTCTCCGAACAAAACGGCGTCCGCGCAGAAGTCGAAATCTCTTCGGTCAATCGAAAACAATTCGATTGCGATTTGTCGATTCCCGCTATTTGCGCCGGCGAAGAAGAGGGGATTCGCACCCTTGTTCATGCCTCCATGAGCCGTGGCAGCGTGCGCGTTGCCATTCGGATCGCGTTCCTCGACAACAAGTCCGCCGCTCTGCAACAGGTCAACCGCGAAGGCGTGCAAACCTATGTCGAACAGCTTCGCCAACTCGCGGACGCCGCCGGCATCCCCTTCTCCCTCTCCCTGTCCGAACTCGCGCAACAGCCTTGCTGCTTCACCGATCCGAAATCCGATGCCGCCGACTGCGCCCGCCCGGCCATCAATGCCGCGCTCCTCGCAGCCATCGAATCCCATGCCGCCATGCGTCGCCATGAAGGCTCCGCCCTTCGGGTCGATTTGGAAAAGCGCCTTGCCGCAATGGAAACCCTTCGCCTCCATATCGCCGCGCGTGCGCCGCTCCTGCCCCCGCTGTACCGGGAGAATCTCCTCAAACGAATCGGCGAACTGGAGGTGAAATTCTCTCCCGATGATCCTTCCATCCGACGGGAAGTCGCCCTCTACGCCGATCGATGCGATATCGCAGAAGAACTTACGCGCCTGAAGGCGCACTTCTCCCACGCCGTCGATCTCTTCAACGCGCCCGAACCTTGCGGCCGGAAACTCGATTTCCTTTGCCAGGAAATGAACCGCGAAACCAATACCATCGGCTCCAAGGCCGGTGACACGATCATCGCCCATACCGTCGTCGAACTCAAGGCTCTGATTGAAACTTTTCGCGAACAGGTGCAAAATCTCGAATAGCGCCCCGTTTGCATTCCGCCCCCGTTTCATTCCTCCGTCACACGCTTTGCCCATCGGCATCGTTTCACAAACCTCTCACCCCTATCTCTTATGTCCTTCAGACTTTTCCCTCCGGCTGAGCTCAAAACAGCCATCAAGGTTGTCACAAAGAACTATCCGGTTCTCGACGATAAGCAAAAAGGAATCCCCGTCCACTTCAAGACGAAAGACCCGGGAGAGACAGCGCCTATTGCGGAAGTGGCAGACAACAACGCAATCTGCCTCTACTTCGAATCGCCTGCGCAGGCGCTGCGGAATATCGGGCTGCTGATGGCGGCACACTACAAACTCGCACGGAAACTGCCGGCCAAAAAGATTACGCCGGAAAAAATCGTCGCCGTTCTTCCGACCGCGGAATCATGCCCCTTCAAAACCTTCGGCGTCATGTACGATTGCTCGCGCAATGCCGTGCCGAAGGTCGAAACCATCAAACGCCGCATTCTGCGCCTTGCGCTTCTGGGCTACAACCGCGTCATGCTCTACTGCGAGGAAACCTATCGCCTGGACGGCGAGCCGTTTTTCGGATTCCAGCGCGGCGGCTACTCCTCCGCAGATATCAAGGAAATCGACAACTACGCATTCTCCTTGGGTGTGGAAATCGTTCCTTGCTTCCAGACGCTCGCCCACTTGAGCCAAATCTTCCGCTGGAATGCCTACAAGGACATCCACGACACGGCCAGCAATCTGCTTGTGGATGAAGAGAAAACCTACGCGCTGATCGAAAAAATGCTCCAGTTTTGGAGCAAGAGCGTCCGTAGCCGAATCGTCCATATCGGCATGGATGAAGCTTGGGGCCTCGGTACGGGCCGCTTCCGGGAAACCCATCCCGACAATCCAAACGAATCGCAGCATACGATCATCGCCCGACACTTGAACCGGGTTTCCGATCTTTGCCGGAAATACGGATTGACCGCCATCATGTGGGGCGATATGTGGTTCCGGATTGCATCCAAAACCGGAAACCAATACGAAAAATCGCTGGTGATTCCGGACGAAATCAAAAAGCAGATTCCCGACAATGTCCAGCTCTGCTACTGGGATTACTACAATATGGCGGAAGACGACTACCATTTCAATTTCCGCCGCTATCGCGAGCTGCACGGCGAACCCCTGTTTGCATCCGGGGCTTGGTCGTGGAGCCTCTTCTGGTACAATGCGTCATTCACCAACCGGACCGCCGGCCCCGGTATCCGGGCCGCACGTAAAGATAAGGTCCGCGATGTTATCATCACCATCTGGGGCGACGACGGCGGATACTGCGACTTCGAAAGCTCCTTTGCCGGCCTGACCGAATTGGCCAATTCCGCCTACCGGACGGAGGTCACGAAGCATCTGCCAAGTGCGCGCGATCAGCACGCCGTCCTGCATGGCGAGGATACGTTCAATGCCGTCATGCGCCTCTCCTTGGAATGCAACGCCGTTTGGACTTCGCTCGTGTGGGACGATCCGCTCATTCTGCACGTCTCCAGCTACTTGCACGGCAACAACCCGCCTCTCGATGGCACCGGAAAACCCATTCGCTGGTTCGAATTGTCCAAGTCACTCAGTCGGATTCTCGCCCTTTTGAAGCACTCCCCCATAACCGAATATGGTATGGGAGGCTCAATCCCGTACGCCCGGGCCCTCGTGGCATTCCTGCTCGCCAAAACGCAACTCGTCGACGCCATCATCGCCGCCTACCGCCAGAACGCTTCCAAACGCCGCAGTGCAATCCGCTCGACCAGCCTGCAGATCCGGCGCTACATGACCGCACTCGAAGCGCTGCAGATCGAACACCGGAATATGTGGATGACCAACAACCGTCCGCAAGGCTACGAAACAATCCAGATCCGCTTGGCCGGCATGCTCGAGCGCGCCCGCGAATGCCAACGCCGTCTACAAGATTATGCCAACGGCCAGATTCCGTCCATTCCCGAGCTGGATGACGCCCTCAAACTCTGGGGCAAGTACTCCACCCGCATCAACAATTGGGCCGATAACGCGTACAGCACGATTATCACATAAGCCCCCATCCGAAATGGACGCGTTGATACGCATCGCCCATTTCCGGCCGGGAGCACGTCTGCTCGAAAAAACAAATCCGGATCGTCCGATCCGGATTTGTTTTTTTTCTTTTGCGGTATGCCTTGCGTCAAGCTCCCGCCGCCGCGCCGCCCGTATCATGCGCCTGCGTAAGGACGGTAGGGCGCGATGCTTGGCCGCCGGGCCTCCCGGCTCGCGCCGCAGGGTAATACGCGTGCGGCTTTGCGTACGGAATGGCTCTATTTTGCCCGTAGCGACTCGCCACTGGCCGTCGGGACTTCCGACCTCCCGCCGACTCAGGCTCCCTTAACGCCCGAAGGTCTCCGGCTTGCTGTCGCGCCCCATGAGATACGCAACCGCATCCTTCGGTGCAAGCTTGCCGGAAAGCACCGCTTCCACACCCGTGCAAATCGGCATTTCCACACCCATTTGCTTCGCCATCGCACAAACGAGCCGGCAATTCCAAACGCCTTCGGCAACTTGTTTCATGCCCGCCTGGATTTCCGCCAATGTCTCCCCGCGCCCGAGTCGTTCACCAACGCCACGGTTGCGGCTGTGCCGCGATGTACACGTCACCACCAAATCGCCAATGCCACTCAATCCGGCAAACGTCTCCGGTAAACCGCCCGCCGCCGCACCAAAACGCGCCATCTCCGCCAAACCACGCGTAATCAACGCCGCCCGCGAATTGTCGCCAAAGCCAAGCCCGTCACACAAACCGACCGCAATGGCCAATACATTCTTGATCGCGCCCCCTAATTCGACCCCGACCGGATCGCCGGAGGTGTAGACCCGAAACCGCACGCCGGAAAAAATCCGCTGGATCCGGTGCGCCTTCTCCGTATCCGTACAAGCGACAACGACCGCCGTCGGAATGTGACGCCCGACTTCCTCCGCATGCGAGGGACCCGATAACACCGCAACTTCCGGCAAACCCAACGCCTTGGCCGCCGTTACGCTCAGCCGCTCCATCGTTTCTTCGCAAAAACCTTTCGCAACGCTGACGACTTCCGCTCCCGCCGGAATCAACCCGCGAAAACGGCTGCATACGTTCCGGTAAAAGTGGGAGGGCATCGCCAATACCACCAAATCCGAATCCCGCACCGCTTCCGCCGGATCGCTCGTGAGCCGAATCCCCTCCGGAACCTTGACGCCCGCCAAATACGGCTTGTTCTCACCCGTCGCCCGGATGTCCTCCAACTCTTCTTGCGAATGCCCCCACAAGGTGACTTCATTCCCGTTTTCAAAGAGCAACAAGGCCAGCGCTGTTCCCCAACCGCCATTGCCGACGACACAAACACGATGACAACTTTTCATTTCTTCATTCTCCATACCGGTTACTTCGCACGCTGCGCCGTCTGGCGACGCGCCTTTTCTTCCGCCTGGCGTTTCGTGAAACAGAACCTGTTCTCCGTCCCTTGCATCAACCGCTTGATGTTGCCGTGATGCTTCAACACAACGGCAAAGGCCAGCAAACTCACCAAAACCGGCAAAACAATCCGCATCAAATCGCCCGCCGCCGGACGGTCGATGAACCAACACAACACACCGACCTCGGCCGCCGCAATGCACGACGCGACCGATACGTAGCGCGTAAACAAAAAGCAAACAATCCACGTGAGCAACGCAAGCCCCGCGCAATGCGGCACAAGCCCGATCGCAATGCCAAGCCCGGTCGCCACACCCTTGCCGCCGCGAAACTTCAGAAAACACGGAAAACAATGCCCCAGCAATGCCGCAATGCCGCAAAGCAAGACAACCGCAACCGGACTGCCTTCCACCAACCGCGCCAGCAGACAGGTCGCGACAACGCCTTTGGCAACATCGCACAAAAAGGTCAGAATCCCCAATTTCTTTCCAAATGTCCGGAAAACGTTGGTCGCACCGATATTGCCGCTGCCAACCGTACGAATGTCGACGCCTTGGGTCAATCCCACCAAATAGCCGACCGGAATCGATCCCACAAGATACGAAAGAAGAATAGCTGAAATTTCCATTGTTTTCTCCTACTTTCGCCATTCTAACAAAAACCTTCCCCCTTGGAAACAACCACCCCGCCCCTCGCGCTCCCTTCCTTGCGATCCCGTTGCGATAGGCGCATGGTCGGCTCTCGGGACTCCCGCCCCCGCTCACACGCGACATTGGCCGTCGGGCCTCCCGACCCCTATCCCGGTTTTCGGAGGGAGATTCCTGAAACGAAACACCCCCTTGCCAGCAAAGGCGCAATCTATTTTCTCCGTCTCGCAAAAATGCCACAGACTTTTCCAAACGGCGAACCGCCACGGGCAATGAGAGTGAGCGCTGCGCGCCCGGGATTGGGCACTCGGGAGGGACGAGCTTCCGCTCGTCCGCAGCACCCACGCGCATCGCATGTGGAGCCAACCCAAAACCCTCGCGCGGCTTTGCGTGCGCAATGGCTCTGTGCTTGGCCGCCGGGCCTCCCGGCCCCGTGACGGCTCGCCACTCTTTGCGCGAAACAAATAAACCCGTGCGGTGCTCCTTTCTGGCGTTGATCGCCGCTATATGGCGAAATCCGGAAAAAGTCTCTCTTTTTGTCAGCGAAAATCATTTTTCTTTTTCAGGCGAAAGTGAAAATCTGGGATCATCGATCGCGGTTTTTTCCGGGATAAGGGTGCCGACTCGTCGAGGCGTGACAGAACCGGCTGCAAAATGCTAGGATGCGAGGAAAGGAGCCTTCGTATGGAAAAACACAAACGCTATGTTGTTGTCGCTGAATTGCAGTCCATTCAATTCATCAAGAAAAATGGCGTCAGACCATCCACGGAAACACGCCAGTTGCTGACCTCTACGGCGGTTTGGCCGCGCACGGGCATTCCGTCCCGTTCCTATTCCATGGAAATCAAGGCAGGCGAATGCAAGGTCTACGAACAAGACGATTGGATCCATGGCATTCTGTTCAAGGAAACCCTGCAAGCGCCCACGGCTATCAAACTCCAATTGACGGTTCCGCTTGCTCCGGCATTTTTCGACTCCTTGAAAGCGCAACTCTCGAAAGCCCTTGCAAAAGAAGCCGGAAAAATCGTCGAAGATTCGGTTCCCGGTCTGATGGGCGAGATGCTCGGCGTTCCGGTCGATTGGCTGGGCGCCTATCTCGCATCGGCTTCACCCGAAATTTTGGGGGAGGGCGTTTTGCTGCTGGATGAAAAAGCGCTTTCCGACGGCGGCAGTTTTTCGATTGAGCTGAAAGCCCCTTCAACCCGCTATCGGGAAGAAAATCGCGCCAAATCCGGCCCGGGTGGCGGCAAGGTATCCATCCGCCGCAAAGCCGCAACCGCCGGCGAGACCGTCGCCAAGCTGACCCTCAAATTGTACGCCGTCGAATAGGCGGACCTCCCGATCAGACGCTTACGCCAATTCCGCCATAACGGCATCGGCAACTTCGCGCCCGCGCGCCGTCAGCCACCACGCATGCGGCGAAACCGCCTCAACCATTCCGGTTTTGCGCAGGGTCTCAAGCGCCCTTTCGCGGCGCTCCGGCTTTTTCCCGTTTGTGCCTTCCAGCGTCCACGCCGCAAGACGGACGCGCGTCGCAAATCTCTCCGATTCGTCCTCCTCCCGCGTATAGCGCGTCACCTCCGCAGGCGGCAATTCGCCGCGCAAGACCGCATCCTTCCATTCTTCAAAACACGCGGCATTTGCTCTCCGTTCAAACCCTTCGCGCGAACAGGCCGCCGGACCGATTCCAATGTAATCCCGCCCACGCCAAACCGCGAGATTATGCCGGCAAAATGCCCCGTCTTTCGCGTAATTGCTCAGCTCATACCGCAAATAACCCGCCTCGCTCAGCAGAACTTCAGCCCGGGCGATGCCATCCAATAGCGAATCGTCATCAAGCGGCTTCACTCCCGCTTGCGCCAACTTCGTTCCAGGCTCGATCGAGAGCGGATAAACCGAAATATGCTCCGGCGCCAACTCGATCGCCTCCCGAAGCGAGGATTCCAGAACCGCCTTGGGAAAATTCGGCTCCCCAATGATGAAATCAAACGAAATCTGCGGTATACCGGCATCCCGCAACGCCGCATGGGCATCGCGGATTTCTTTCGCCCCATGCCGCCGCCCCAGCCACCGCAAAACCTTTTCGTCAAAGGACTGCACGCCAAGGCTGGCTCGCGTGACGCCGCTCGTACGCAATGCCATCGCCAATTCCGGCGTCACATCGCCCGGATTGAGCTCGACCGTAATCTCGGCGCCTTCCGCAGCCTTCGGCAAAGCCGCAAACAACGCCATAAACCCCTCTGTCCCCAACAGCGAAGGCGTCCCGCCACCAATGTAGATCGTCTGGGGCCGCCAATCCGCCCCGACGCCGCGCAAGGACAATTCCCGCGCCACCAGCCCGGGATAAGCCCGGAGCAATTCCGCTTCGGTGCCCGTACGGGAATAAAACGCACAATACCGGCACTTCGTCGCGCAGAACGGAACATGGACATACAGATTCCGCTCCGGACCCGAATCCAGCAAAACAGACTCCTCCGCAGGAGTCGGCCGCGTATGCGGTACGCATTCGCCCGCCATCTACAGTCCCATATCCTCGCGCACCTTCTGGAAGCGCTCCGCGGCTTCGCGCAACAAGGTCTCCGTCGTCTCCCAGTCGATACACGGATCCGTGACGGATACGCCGTACTGCAATTTCGAGGCATTCAACTGGACCTTCTGGGCGCCCCATCCTAGATAACTCTCGAGCATGAAGCCACAAATCGACGAATTGCCATTCTCGATCTGCGCCAATACGTCATGCAGGACGTCGCCTTGCCGCTGCGCCTCGTAATCCGAATTGCCATGCGAGCAGTCCACCAGAATGTGCTGGGCCACCCCCGCACGCTCCAACGCGTCCTCCGCCATGTTAATGGAGGTGGAGCCGTAATTCGGCGATTCGCCCGCGCCCCGCAACACCAAGTGCGCGTATGCATTGCCACACGTATGGACGACCGACAGTTTGCCGTCTTCGTTCAAACCCAAATAGTCATGCGGCCGGGAGGCCAGGCGAATTCCCTCCGCCGTAAACTGCAAGCCATCCGACCGCAACGCATTCTTGAAACCGACCGGCACCGGCAACCCGCTCGCAATCTGCCGGTGCGCATTCGATTCCGCCGCACGCTGGCCAATGCACATCCACGAAAACAAATCCCCGAGATAGGTCGGCACAAACGGATCCAACGCCTCCGTTCCGGCCGGAAGTTCCATGCGCAACAGATGGTGCAAAAACTTGCGCGCAGCCTTCAAGCCGTCCTCGACATGGAACGTCCCGTCCATATACGGATCGGTCAAAAAGCCGCTCCAATTCGTTGTCGACCGGGGTTTCTCGAAATAGACCCGCATGATGATGTAAAGCGATTCCGACAGCTCGTGCGACAACGCAGCCAGCTTCCGCGCATACTCGTCCGCTCCTTCCACGTCATGGATGGAACACGGCCCGACAACCGCCAAAAGCCGGACGTCCGTCCCGTCCAAAATGTTCCGGATCGTCTTGCGAAACTGCAGAATATTCTTCTCCTGCTGCGGCAGAATCGGATCGAACCGTTTTAATTCCGCCGGAGAGAGAATTTCGTCTATTGAACGAATGCATTGATTGGGATTGAAGGGGGAAGCCATGCCTGCAAGTATACGCGCCCCACCCCTCCCCCGTCAATTCTCCCGGCCCGCCATCGCCCGTGGCGTCCTCTGCGGGAAACAAAACTCGCGTATGGGCAAATGCGAATTGTGCCATCGCGCCGCATGGCCGGTAGGGCGCGATGTCCCCATCGCGCCGCAGCGTAATGCGCGTGCGGC
>JBJEVW010000195.1:0-2799 GCA_051884735.1 Kiritimatiellia bacterium
CCATCAAACTTCGGATTTACTTCTGGAATCCAAGTTTACTTCTGAACGCGACCTCCCGGAATAATCCGGGATAAATGATCCCAGATTTTCAATTTCGCTTGAAAATATTGGCTAAAAATGATTTTCGCCAGACACAAAGAAAAGGAGAGACTTTTTTCCGGATTCTGTCATCATGGCGGCGCTCAACACCCGAGTGGCGAGCCGCCACGGGCAAAAACAGAGGACGCAGAGCTATTGCGCACGCAAATCCGCGCGAGATTTTGTTTCACGCAGAGACGCGGAGACGCAGAGCTATTGCGCACGCAAAGCCGCGCCACCTTCTTTTCGCGCGCCCTCGCCAAGATCTCCTAATCTTTGCGTTTTTCCTACGGACAAAGATTGGGACAACTGGGACGGATGGGACTTTCGAGACAGTTTTCACGCACCATTGCCCCATCGAACTCCGAAAAACCGGGATAAGGGTGGATTTCAACCGAGCGGCGAGCTGCCACACGGGGTCGGGAGGCTCGGCGTCCCGTGACGAGCGAGTCGGAATCGTTTAGGCGAATGGACAGGATTGTTTCGACGCGGGAAGCCACAGCGGATGAAGAGGCTGAATACTTGGGGTTTTCGCGGGTTCGGTATGGCTCGTGCGACGAGGTGGGCGGGAATGGTGGCGCGAATACTGCGCGGGCGTAATGCGCGGTAGGGCCCATGGGGACTCAACGGAAAAGGCGGCGAGGGGATGGTGGCGTGTTGCGGGGCGGTATGGTAGGCTCTTGTGCATGCGAACAGTTGAGTTTACCGTTACGGAAGAAGACGCGGCTTGCAAGCGTCTCGACAAGGTTGTTTTGGGCAAATTGCACGGAACGACACGTGCCTTGCTGTCGGACGCCTTTGCGGATGGACGTGTTTTCCAAAATGGACGCCGTGCCGGCAAATCCGATGTTCCGCGGCTCGGGGCGGTTGTGCGAGCCGAGCGGATTCCCGAACAGAGCGACCGGGCGGTGAAGCCGGAGCCGGGCATCCCGCTTGAAGTCGTCTATTCGGATGCGGACGTGTGCGCTATCGACAAGCCGGCTGGGCAGGCTTGCCATCCGATTGCCATCGGGGAAATGGGGACGTTGGCGGCGGCGTTGCTTGCACGGTTTCCTGCCGTTGCGGGCATTGGCGACAATCCCCGGATGCCGGGATTGCTCCACCGGTTGGATTCCGGTACGTCCGGGCTAGTGCTGGCGGCCTGTTCGCAAACGGCTTATCGGGCGATTCGCGAACAATTCACGAAGCATACGGCGCGCAAAATCTATTTGGCGCGCGTGCAAGGAAAAGTATCGAAAGAAGGCGGCATTTCGGGATACCTTGCGCATTCGAGTTCTTTTCGCGGGCGGATGCGTCCGGTCGATGCCTCCGGTTCCCGTCCCGGCAATCCTGCTCTTTTTGCGGAGACCTTCTACCAGCCGATTCCCAGCGACACGACGGCCTATCCGGGGACAACGCTCTTGAAGGTCACCATTTACACGGGTGTGACGCATCAGATTCGTTGTCAGCTTGCCTCTATCGGACATCCCATTGTGGGAGATTGCACGTATGGAGGGCCCGGATGGCAAGCACCCGGGCATGCGCTTCATGCCTATTCGATCCGGTTCATCCATCCGGGGTCCAAGCAAGCGTTGACGCTCCATACCTTACGTCTTCCGGCGTGGGCTGGAACGGATCTCGCGGGGTTGCAATCATAATGCCAGAGAGAGACTCGGACGGGGTCGGGAGTCCCGACAGCCAGCCGGGAGGCCCGGCGGCCGGGGGCGAGCCGCTTATCTTAGGCGCATCGCAAAACCGCACGAGGGCTTTTGATTAGGATTTGGCACGTATGCGTGCGCGTGGGCCGCGGACGAGCGGAAGCCCGTCCCTCCCGCGACCCCAATCCCTAGGCGCAAGCGTCCACGCTCAGTGTTCTCTGCGCGACATTCTCTTCGCGCGCTCTTGCCGAGTCCCGCCGTGCCCCGTGCGGCGCATCATAATTGGCTGTCGGGCCTCCCGACCGACTCGCCATTTGGAATAGTCTGCGTTTTTTCCCGAGACGAAGAAATTATCGTTGGGTCTTTGTTTGCAAGGAGTTGACTCATTTCCGGAAGAATTTCCCCCGAATGGATTTTTCCTTTTCAATTGACTTTTTACGGTATTCCCTCTATTATGCTCGCGTATCCAAAAAATCACTATTTGTTTGGAGTTGCTTTCCATGGTTCAACGTCTTTTTCGCGGAGTTTCCGTTTTCGCTCTTCTCATCGGTTTTTCCCTTGTGGCACCCGCCGCTCTTTTCGAGCCTCTCTTCCTAGTGGAGAAGGTTGTCGGGAATGTCACGATTGAGAAACCGGACGGCACGATTGTCAAGGCAGAACCGGATCATGCCTATCCGTACGGATCCAAGGTTTGCGTTCCAGAACCTCCGCCGCCCTATACGCCGGAAGAGACGGAGCGCCTAATAAAGCAGTTCGGGTCGGTTCCCACTGTGGATCCGCCGATGCTCCGCATCCGTTTTTCGCCTGATTTCGCCTTTCGGTTTTCGGCCGGAACGAAGGTTGGCATTTTGGATGCAAACGCCAAGACGGACGGCAAGACAAAAGAAGTCAAGGTTTTGGATCTTTCCGAAGGAATCATCGACACCTTTCTTTCTGCGTCTGTCGTGAAGACGGGAGGCGCAGCAGATGAAAAAATCGATGCGATTCTCGATTCCATTCGCATTCGCACCCCGGTCGGTGAAGCCAGCAAGCTTTCTGCCCGCAATCGTGTTTCCGTGGAACGCGTCGAAGGAACGCCTGGATA
>JBJEVW010000196.1:0-2798 GCA_051884735.1 Kiritimatiellia bacterium
CCAACATGTTGTGGTCGACCGAAAGGTTCAGCTCTTCGAAAACCGGAGCCAATTCAAACTGCGCAGGTGCAACTTCATTGTGCCGCGTCTTGGCGGGAATGCCCAACCGCCACAACTCGCGCTCGACTTCCGTCATGAACTTGATGATACGGGGACGAATCGCGCCAAAATAGTGGTCCTCCAGCTGCTGGTGCTTGGGTGGCGGCGCGCCAAAGAGCGTGCGCCCCGTCTGGACGAGATCAGGCCGGTTCAAATAGAAATGTTTGTCAATCAAGAAGTACTCCTGCTCCGCACCAAGCGTAATGCAACAGGTCTCTTCCGCCTGCCCAAAAACTTTCATTAGACGGCCTACCGCCCCCTTGAGAGCCTGCAAAGACCGCAAGAGCGGCGTCTTGCGGTCGAGCGCTTCGCCCGAGTACGAACAGAATGCCGTCGGAATGCAGAGCGTCGCTCCATTGGCATGACGCTTGATGAACGCCGGCGAAGTCGGGTCCCAAGCCGTGTACCCGCGCGCTTCAAAGGTCGAACGAATGCCGCCGGACGGGAACGAGGACGCATCAGGCTCTCCCAATACGAGATTCTTTCCCGAAAATCCCATAATGGCGCGATCATGCGGTGCCGGATCCAAAAACGAATCGTGCTTTTCGGCCGTTCCGCCCGTAAGCGGCATAAACCAATGCGTGTAATGCGTCGCCCCACGATCAAGCGCCCACTCTTTCATTCCATGGGCAACCGTGCCCGCAATCTGCGAATCGAGCGGCGCACCGGATCGGATGGTTGCCAAAAGTTTTTCGGCAATCTCCTTCGGTAGATATTTGCAGATGGCCGTCTCGTTGAAAACGTCAATACCGTAATCGCCAATGTCAACAGGCGCAGCCGGCGCAGATTCTTCAACAGGATAATCCGCAATAACATGAATGGCATACGTGCGTTTGGTATCGCTCATGGAAAGTTGATCGGAAAGCCGCAAATCTTGGTGAGAATCACTTCTTTTGACCGAATTTCACGATATTACATTTTTGTATGATAAATTCGGAAAATATAATCCCTTTAGGATGGGGGATCATCAAAAAAGTGTTCTTTTATTATCCAAAATTTACCAAAAATGGCAAGACGCCAAAACAGGGCTCCTACAGCCCCAGCTCATACCCACCACCCGTGAAGGTTCATCCACCGCCCCCATCGGCATGCCTAGAGTTTTGCTCTCTCAACTTTGCCGCGTCAACGCTCCAAAGCCGGATCATTCCAAAGAAGCGAAAATGCATCGACGAGCCTCTCGTTGCCATATACCGGATCGACTTCACAACCAATCCGGATCGGCTCTGGACGACGATGCGACCGGATTTTGAAGCGTATGACTCTTCTCTCCATGATATCCGGCTTCTCGTCCGCTTTTCTGGCATGCTTGACAAGGCCGCTTCGATGCATTTTCGTCCGGTCCATGGAAAAAGAAGAAAGATAAACGTCCTCGACTTCGGCTCCATGGACGTCAAACAAGTCCAGTGGAATCTTGCGCGAATCGTCCAAATCCAGAATCCGTTCCAGCAAATCGGATGGTATGACTTCCAAAATATAGGTTTGGGAAGGTTGCGGAACAATCGGAAGATCGACATAGCGGTAGTTCTCTATAAGTTTTTCCCCTCTGTCCGGTTCTGGAAATACCGTGACTTCATCCGGATTGATCACGAAAAACGAATCTTTCGATTGCCACAGAAGCCGGGAAAAGGCCCGGATCATTTCCGGCTTTGGCATTCGCGCCGCATCAAGCGAGGCTTTTTCTTCCGGAGATACCGACGACCGTAGCCGAGTTGCAGCCTCGGAATTTCCGTAGCGTTCCAACAGACACGCCGCTTTTTCCGGATTTGTCGTCATGGCGGCAATGCAATACGAAGTCTGGTCATTGCCACGCATGCGGATGCGCGCAGACGGCACAGGGGCTATAGCTGAACGCAAAGACGGCGTAGAGACAAAATAGTCCGCTTTTCCTGGCGCGACAATGACGCTCTGCGGAGAAAAACCTCGATCCCATTGTATCTTTGCAGGCGTATCCCCGATGAGATGCAAGACGACGACATAGTAGCGCTCCGCTTTTTCCGGTGCCGTGAAATATACTGTCGTCCGTTGGTTGACAACCAAAATCGACTCGAGTGGACCCAGCACATCATTGCCGCCGGTGGTGACTCGCAATCCTTCATTGCCATAGCGACGGGCATGGAGGAAAAAGGGTGGCAGCACGGAGGCCAGTTCTTTTGATGCAGCCAGCTCTTCCGCGTTTTGGGCAGTCGGCACGGAAAGCTCCAGTTTCGGCTGGGCAAAGGTCGGATAATGCCCGGCATCCAAATTCCACTTCCGGACAATTGAATCCCGCCCCGTCAGCCTGTCATACTCCGCCTGGTATTTCGGAAACAACCGCCCCGTCCGGAAATCAATGCAACCGCGGCGCGGCATCATCGGTGTTCGCGTATTGATAGACGTGTCCTCCTCTATCGTCTTCCCTTCCGTGCGCATTTCATATGAGGCCAGAAGACGAATCGGACGAAACGGAAGCATTAATTTCTTCGCGGCATACGGATCAAACCCCATTGGAATATCCAAAGGGGCGCAGACGGAAAGCCAAGCCCGCTCCGAATCGCGGGAATCCGGCGCCGCAAATGCATTGCTGATCCGTAATCCGTCCCGCACAATACCGCCAAGCACAATAAGAAGCGGTAGCGCTACCGCGCCTGCAGCAATGCGCCGCCGACCAGATTCGCCTCCCTGTCTCTCGCCACTGCCTTCTTGCGTGGCAAAGACTCCCC
>JBJEVW010000197.1:0-2788 GCA_051884735.1 Kiritimatiellia bacterium
GACATTCCGGCAACCATCGACATCGGTGGAACGGATATCTTCGGGCGAGTAGAGAGGAAGTGCGGCGGCGCAGTGCACGACCATGTCATAGCCCTTCATGGCATTTTGGAGCGTTTCGAAATCGCGCACGTCATTTTGGAAGCAATGAACCCAGGACTTTTCGGGATAATCGAAGGCGGCGATATCGTAAGAAGCGATTTCCTCGACGCCATGTGCCTTGAGCGAGCGAATCAAATTGATGCCGAGAAAACCCGCGCCGCCAGTGATAAAGACTTTCATGTGTAACCCTAGAGAAGAAAAACAAGACTTGGCATTGAAACTGCTAAAATTGTAGGAAAATACCACAATGAATGCAATTGGGGTGAACAAACAGGCTTATCCCGATTTCCGGTACGCGCTGTCACGGACGAATGGCGGAGGAGATACTCCCCTAGAGATTCGGAAATAGGGGGATACATTTCATTGCACGGTCTCTCCCGCACGCACCCGTGCGTACGGACTCGCGTCGCCATTCCGCTTCCTCATCGTCCCTCATTGAGTACCGCCATTACACCGGCGCATTACCCGTACGCCGCGAGCCGGGAGGCTCGACTGACAAGCAATCGCGCCCAACTGCTACGAGACGCGCAACACCGCGCATTGCGCCATGCCCGAAGGGGACAACATCGCCATTACACCTGTGGGTGACGAATGGAAATGGGGGGGGGGAGCGGGGGCGGGTGAAGTTATGATAAACGAAACCGCGGAGTGCCGGAAAAAAAAGGCAACCCCGCGATCCAATATGGGGAGAAGTCCTCTGTTCGTGTTCTTGCGGTTCGTTTAGGGCCGGATTCTAGCGATAGAGAGGGCCGTATGCCGTACAAGCCCGGTAATCGGCACTTTCCAGGTCCTCCGTACCGAAGGCAGACCAAGCGTGTGGGCGGAAGATTTTGTTCTGTGGAACATTATGCATGGAAACGGGGATTCTAAGCATGGATGCGAGGGTCAAGACATCGGCTCCGATATGTCCATAAACAGAAGCACCGTGATTCGCGCCCCAATTCGCCATCATTTGGTACACGTCTGAAAATGCGCCATGACCGGTAAGACGCGGTGCAAACCAGATGGAAGGCCAAGTCGGATCCGTCCGATCCAAAAGTTTGTGGGTAACGTCATCGGGAAGGTCGATTGTCCAACCTTCGGCGATTTGGAGCACGGGGCCGAGTTTATCGACGAGATTTACGCGCACCATGGTGACCGGCATTTCGCCGTGGCTGACGTATTGGCTAGAGAAGCCTCCTCCACGGAAATAGCCTTTGTTGGCGGGTGCCCATTTGGTAGCGCGAAGCATTTCCTTTTGATCCTCATCCGTAACATTCCACCATTCTTTCATGACAGGATTGCCGTCCTTGTCGCGCGCTTCTCCGTTTCCATCCAAAGCCGAGGCACCAGAGTTAAGCAGATGGATAAAGCCGTTGACGGCCTTTCCTGAAACCTCATAGCCGGCGACACGGCGAACGGCGTCGGGGCTCCAGTAGGTCCGGACATCGGAAAAAATGGCCGGTCGGCAGGAGAGGAGATTCAGAAAGAGCATGGCCAACCCGTTGAGGTTGTCATTTTCGGTCGCGAGGACAAACGGCGGCCTTTTACCATTCCAGTCGAATGTCGTATTGAGAATGGCTTCGGTAAAGTCTGCATTGGGCAAGTAATCGGTCCATTGGCGTTGCCCCTGGAAACCGCCAAAGATGGCATTGCGACCGCAAGACTCTTCTACGAAACCCAAATCGGCGAGTTTTGGATTGCCGACCATGATATCCTTCACGATCAGGGTCATTTTGGCGATAAAGTCCCATTCCTTTTCGTCTTGTGCGGGATTGTTTTGCCATTCCGGGGGATTGACTTCAAGCCCCTTCGGACAATTTTCCCTGATCCACGCACGAGCCTTTTCGTACTCGTCTTTATCATAGATTTCGAGGTCGACTCGGCGAAGGATTTCGACCATATCGACCCATTCGGCGCGGACTCCGAGGTATTTCTGCATAAAATCGGGGTCGGCGAACGAACCTGCAATACCCATCGAAACGGCACCGAGACCGCAGTATGCCTTGCCGCGCATTTGGCCGACGGCGATGGCACCGCGAGCGAAGCGGAGAATTTTTTCGGCGACATCACCGGGAATTTCGGTGTCGTTCATATCTTTGACATCGTGTCCGTAGATGGCAAAAGCCGGGAGCCCGCGCTGCGCATGGGCGGCCATGACGGCGGCTAGATAAACGGCGCCGGGTCTTTCCGTTCCGTTAAAGCCCCAGACGGCCTTGATGGTAAGCGGGTCGAGATCCATTGTTTCGCTTCCGTAGCACCAACAAGGGGTGACGGATAGGGTAGCGCAGACGTTGAGCCGGGCGAATTTTTCCGCACACGCGGAGGCTTCTTTTCCGCCTCCAATGGTGGTATCGGCTATGACACAGCGAACGGGTTCGCCATCGGCGTAATGAAGCGTGCCTTCAATCAGTTTTTTGGCGGCCTCGGCCATATTCATGGTTTGCGTTTCGAGGCTTTCGCGAACACCGCGACGGCGACCGTCGATAATGGGGCGAATTCCGATGACAGGGTAATCCATAAATCTATCTCCGTAAGGTTTCGATTTCCGATGAGGAACATACTGACATTCCTGCAAACCGATGAGTTACATTAGCATGTTCCCGCAAAGTTTTCAAGCCGGAGATTTCCAATGTAGATTCCCCATTTTTATACTGTAGTTTGCAAAAGTAAACGCACCTGATTTGGTGCGTTTACTTTCGCGCACTAC
>JBJEVW010000198.1:0-2783 GCA_051884735.1 Kiritimatiellia bacterium
TAGGGCGCCGCTGCAACCACAAGCGGAACAATGGTCGCTGTGGAGCCATAGCTTTTCCCGACCAGAAACCGCGTAAACGGTATCAGCAAAATCAGCAAAATCAAAAACGGAACGCTCCGGACAATGTTGATGATGACGTCCAACACTTTGTAGACCAATGGATTCGGGTTGATTCCGTCTTTGTCTGTCACGGCAAGCAGAATGCCCATCGGCAATCCAAACAAATACCCCAACAGGGTCGATGCCAAGGTCATGTACAAGGTGTCTTGAATGCCCGATAGCAACATGTTGACAATGGTAGAATCAAACATCTCCTATCACCTCCTCGATTGCAACGCCTTTTTCTTTCAGATAGGCTTCAATCTCGCGCTGCAGCCGTCTGTCGTCCGGCAAGCCCAAAATCATTTCGCCTTTCGCATAGCCGCCGACATTCTTGGTGTCCGCCCGCAAAATGTTGACCGGCGCACGGCAGGTCAACACCAAATTGGCTATGACCGGTTCAAATGCCGAATGGCCCGAAAACACAATCCGGAGTTTCCGGTTCGTCTGTATCCGTTCCGGCAACTCCAGCGTACTCCCTTCTTCTCCGTACGCAGGCAGATCGCGGAGAATCAATTCCTTCGCAGACTGCGATTTCGGATGGTTGAAGATCTCTTCGACCAATCCGTTTTCCACAAGGACGCCATGCTCGAGAATCGCCACTCTGTTGCAAATCTTGCGGATGACCGCCATCTGATGGGTAATCAGCACAATCGTAATGCCGAGCTCGGCATTGATTTGCTTCAGCAAATCCAATATGGACGCCGTTGTCTGCGGATCCAATGCACTTGTGGCTTCATCGCAAAGCAATATCTTCGGATTGGACGCCAATGCCCGCGCAATCGCGACTCTCTGCTTTTGTCCGCCCGACAACTGCGCCGGATAGGCCTTTTCTTTCTCCGCCAGGCCAACGATCTGCAATAGCTCTCTGGCTCTCTCCTTCGCCTTCTTTTTGTCGGTCTTCTGAAGCAAGAGCGGAAAACAGACGTTATCCAGGACATTTTTCTGCATCAAGAGGTTGAAATGCTGGAAAATCATCGCGATATCGCTTCGCCGCTTGCGCAATTCCTTCTCGCTCAACACCCCCAAATCCTGCCCCGCAACCACAACCTGGCCGGATGTCGGCTGTTCCAGATAGTTCAAGCATCGCACCAATGTGCTTTTGCCGGCGCCGGACATGCCGATGATTCCATAGATATCACCGGCTTCAATGCGCAAATTGATGTCCTTTAGCGCTTCCACCACGATGCCTTCGCGATCAAAGGTTTTCGTGAGATGCTTGATTTCGATTCCGCTCATGGCGCCTCGCCTGTTTTTCGGTTGTTGAGACGTTGTTATTCTATCGTCTGCCGCAAAAAAGTGTTAATACGGAAAACCTTGACCATGCTATAGGAAAATCCTATAACAAAAAAACACCCCGGTCAAACGAAACCAGTCAGGAGGCCCGACAGCCAATTTATGATTGCGCACGGGCGTGCGGCGGCATGGCTCGGGAGGGACGAGCTTCTGCTCGTCCGCAGCACCCACGCGCATCGCTTGCGGAGCCAATCCGAAAACCCTCGCGCGCTTTGCGGGCGCAATGGCTCTGCGTTCTCTGTGTTCTCTGCGTGAAACAAAATTACTCGTGCTGCTTTGTGTGCGCAATGATTCTGCGTTGCCCGTGGCGGCTCGCCACTCGGGACTCCCGACCCTCTCTTTCTCCATTCGGTCGTGACAACATGTTCCGGAAAGCGGAATAAGCGTGTACCCTACATGACGTGTTCTTTGTACCGGAGCAATTCCTTCACATACAACTCGCCCGTATGGCTGAGTTTTGCGCCTTTCCGTTTCAGATACCCGATCCGCATCTTTTCCGATTCTTTCAACGGAACCGCCAAATACTCGCTTCCGTTCAACGCCTCGCAGACAATGCCGGAACACAAGGTGTACGCATTCAACCCTTTCATCAAATTGAGAAGGGTCGCCCTGTCGTTCGCCTTGATTAGCCGCTTGTACTCGTAAGCGCTTTTCATTTCCTCCGCAAAATAGAAGGCATTGTTTTTCCCTTGATCGAAGGCGAGGCATGGATAGTCGTCCAATTCACGCATGGAAATGACCCCCTTCTTCGCCAACGGATGCCCCGACCACAGGTAGACATAGGTATCGCATGTGAACAGCTCCACAAAATCAAGTCCATACGCCTTGAAGAGCTTGGTCAGAACTTTTTCGTTGAAGTCATTCAAATACAGAACACCGATTTCGCTTTTGAAATTCTTTACGTTCTCGATGACGTCCGCCGTCATCGTCTCATGCACGGCAAATTCGTACCGGTCTATGCCGACCTGCTTGACCGTTTCTACAAACGCCTTTACGGCAAAGGTGTAATGTTGCGTGGAAACGCTGAATTTCTCTTTCGCGACTTTGTCGATGTACTTTGCCCGCAATAGCCCATACCGCTCCACCAACTCTCGGGCATACCCCAAAAACTCCTCTCCTTCCGGCGTAATGGCAATGCCCCGGTTGGAACGCAGAAAAATGCCGAAGCCGATTTCATTCTCCAATTCTTTTATGGTTTCCGACAAACTCGGTTGCGAAACAAACAGATGTTTTGCCGCCTCGTTTATGGAACCGCAATCCGCAATCGCCACCGCATATCGTAACTGCTGCAAGGTCATATCGCTCCTCTCTGCGCTTCGTTTTTCGTGTTGGATCGCTTGGAGTCTACCATTTTTGCGATCCCGGGGAAATTTCCTTTCTCCCACTAC
>JBJEVW010000199.1:0-2358 GCA_051884735.1 Kiritimatiellia bacterium
AACCACCTGCCCAACACCGGTTCGTAATGGCGGTAGTTGTAATACACCGTCGCCGCGTCATCCCCGTTCGCCGCGCATCCGCAATCCGGTCTGGCTTCTCCATCTGTCGAACCGGGCGGATTGCGCAAAAGGCAACCATTGGCGAAGCTGTCGCCCAGACAGCAGGAAAAAAAAACGCCGCAAGCACACAGCCGATTGACTTGAGCCTCATTTGCCTTCCCCGGGATTCATTTGTTCGTATACAGAAGCTTGCCGTCTTGATAGATATAGGTTCGGTGGCAGACGGATGTCGTAACCCCGCGCGCCCGCCCGGCAATGGCCGCAACGGCGCGTTTTCTTTCTTCTTCCGGAACGGCCGAGAGGCGCGAATCTAATCCAATGAATACAGGAACCGCTTGATTTTCAACGTCTGTGTCTTCTGGAAGGGCTCGAACCGCACCACAATTTTCCGCGGATGCTTGTAGGTGGCAATGTTGCGAAGTGCCCCGCGAGCCTCCGCCAAACAGATGTTGCGAATCTCTTCGTCTGTCAGCGGCGAGGACGATCCCGCTTTGCGCTCCTCTTCGAAACGCTCCATGTTGGCGACCAAGATACA
This sequence comes from Kiritimatiellia bacterium, assembly GCA_051884735.1. GTDB lineage: Bacteria > Verrucomicrobiota > Kiritimatiellia > RFP12 > UBA3636 > JAEDLN01. Next base: position 596 of record JBJEVW010000199.1, read on the forward strand.
GCCGACATGCTCGCCCTTCCCCTCTTCCTCGATATGGTAGCCGAGAATAAGCGACTCCAGGATGTGCGGACAATTGGCCAAATACCCCTCCACCTCTTCCGGATAGATGTTCTTTCCTTCGCGGTTCACAATCATGTTCTTTTTGCGTCCCGTAATCGTCAGGTATCCCTGCCCGTCGAGCTTTCCCAAGTCGCCCGTCCGGAACCAACCGTTGTCAAAGGCCTCTTTCGTGGCATTTTCGTTGCGGAAGTATCCCTTCATGACACACGGCCCGCGCACTTCAATCTCGCCGACTCCGTCTGCGTTCGCATCCGCAATGCGCAACTCGTTGCCCGGCAAAACGGGACCGACCGTGCCGAGGCGAATCCGGTCTTGCGGATTGACGGCGCAAATGGGAGAGGTTTCCGTCAGGCCATATCCTTCAAGCGTTGCAATGCCCAGCCGCGTCCATTCCTTGAGCATCTTGATGTCCGATGCCGCGCCGCCGCAAATCAACAAACGCAACCGGCCACCGAGATTTTCGATGATTTTGCGCCCGACCGCCTTGCCCAGACCAATCGAGAGCATCGCCTTCGCCATCAGATTCTTGGATAGCTTGCGCTGAATGGCGTTCATCATTTTTTCCGCCAACAGCGGAACCGCCAGCAAAACCGTCGGACGCGTCTCCCGCATATTTTCCGGAATCGTGCGCAGATTCTCCACCATGGAAACGGAACAATGCGCAGCCAAGGGAACGACGAAACACGCCGAAAAGGCAAAGGCATGATAAAGCGGCAGCACCAACAGGAAGTTGTCCTCTTGCGTGACACGGAAAAACTCAAGGGCGCGAATCTGCGAACAGAAATTGCGATGCGAAAGAACGGCTCCTTTTGAACGGCCCGTCGTGCCCGACGTGTAGATGATGGAAGCCGGCGTTTCTTCGTCCGGACCCATACGGTTGAAAAAGGATTCGGCATCCTTCGCGCGTTTCTCGACTTGCAGCGCCAAGGTCGAGAAATCGTAATGCTGGACGCCATTGTCCTTGAACGTTTCCGTTACAATGCCATCCAGCATCACAATGCTCTCGAGCGTCCGCAAATCCGCTTCAATCTCGCGCAAAACCGTCCAGACGTGGGCAGAGGCAAAAACAGCCTTCGTCTCCGAATCGCGCAAAATGTGTGAAAGTTCCACCGCCTGAAGTCGGTAATCGACCGGCACAACCGTCAGCCCGCAGCAGGCAACACCCAGATATGCGGCCATCCATTCCGCCCTGTTCTCCATGACAACGGCAACTCTGTCGCCCGGTTGCAGTTTGAGAACAGACAGCATCTCCGAAACAATCCGGGTCTGCGTCAACAACTCCTGAAAAGACCATGTCTGCCAAACATGATTGGCTTTCCAGCGGACAAATTCCCGGTCCGGATTTTTCGTGGCGGCATCCAGTAGCAATGTGCGAATCGTAGGCATACGAAGGATCTCCAAAAATCAACGCCGGGCGATATGTATTTCAAAATTTTAGCCCGCTTTTTTCATTCTGCCATTTTCCCGCCGGAAAAGCAAACCGGTAAAACACGAACCCTTATTCCGTGATCAATGATCCCGGGCTTTCCATTTTCCTGAAAAAATACGAACGAAAAAAGATTTTCGACAGACAAAAGAAAAGAAGAGCTTTTTCCGGATCCCACCATAATCGCGGTGATCAACACCCGAGTGGCGAGCCGCCACGGGCAGTGGCGAGCCGCCACGGGCAGTGGCGAGCCGCCACGGGCAGTGGCGAGCCGCCA
>JBJEVW010000199.1:2458-2773 GCA_051884735.1 Kiritimatiellia bacterium
CGGGCAAAGCAGAGAACGCAGAGCCATTGCGCACGCAAAGACGGACGAGATTTTTTTGGTTGGCTCCGCCTGCGCTATCTCCCTCGCCTCCTTGGGCGCGCAGCGCTCACTCGCATCGCCCGTAGCGGCTCGCCACCTTTTTTCGCGCGCCCTCGCCAAGATCTCCTAATCTTTGCGTTTTTCCTGCGGACAAAGATTGGGACAACTGGGACGGATGGGACTTTTGGGACAGTTTTCACGCACCATTGCCCCATCGAACTCCGGAAAATCCGGGATAAGGGTGAGTCATGCATCGGTAGTGAAACCAGGGTTGAC
>JBJEVW010000200.1:0-2756 GCA_051884735.1 Kiritimatiellia bacterium
GTTATTGAGGCTGCGGCAAGTAACGATTGTCCAAAACGGAGCCTTTACGGAGATTCAGATACGGCCGTTTTCGGCGCACGAAGAAGACCGTCCGGTCATTGGAGGAGGAGAGCATGTTGAGCCGTTCGACTGATCAGGATCTTCCGTTGCAATCGATTGTTGCCGCGCTCATTTTGGGGGCGGATCATGCCTTGACGCTGGAGGAGTTGCGCGGGGTTTTGGAGGAAGTCGAGAAGCAACGAGTCGCCCAAATCCAGGAAGACGCGGATGTTACGGACGTCGAGCTGGAGGCTGCGCAAGCAGAAGCCGATTTGGCATCGGGACGCACGCTCGGAACGATTCCGCGCGAGCAGGCGGAAAGTGCCATTGCTACGGTGCGCGCCGAACGGGAAGCCCGCGCCAAGGAGAAGTCGGTTGCGGCGAAGACCTACACACCATCGGAGTTGCGCAAAAGCATTGAGGCAATTCGTATGATTCTAAAGAATTCCGGGCTTGGCATCGAATTGGTCGAGATCAATGGCGGATATCGTTTCCAGACGGCGGCGATATGCGGTCCGTGGGTTCGGCAGATGTTGAACAAAGGGCGTGCGACCGTGTTGTCGCGCCCCTCAATTGAAACGCTCGCCATTATAGCCTACCGTCAACCTGTGTCGCGTTCCGAGATTGAGAGTGTCCGCGGCGTGAATGCCGGACATGTCATCAAAGCGCTCATGGAGATGCAGCTTGTTCGCATTGTCGGGCGCAGCGATTTGCCGGGGCGCCCCTTTTTGTTCGGCACGACACCGCAATTTCTGGAGCATTTCGGCTTGAAGAATCTGGATGATCTGGAGCGGATTAAAGGCGCGCAAGATCTTTTGCATTCCAAGCCTGCGGCACCACAACGTCCAACCGGACCGACCATGCGTGTGCGTTAGCGTTTTTCCGGTTAAACACGGGTGAGAAGCAGAGAGAAGAAGGAAGACATGAAATTCGATTTTGCCAAAATGCATGGAGCCGGTAACACCTTCGTCATGATTGACGATCCGTTGTCGAAGTACCCCTTGATTCCGTCCGTCATCCGGCGGCATTGTTCGATGCAGGAAGGGCTTGGCACGGAAGGTCTCATTCTTCTGCGGCCGGCGACATCGGCGGAAACGGCGTTCCGAATGCTATTTTTCAATCCGGACGGCTCCCGTGCCTCAATGTGCGGAAATGGAGCCCGTTGTGTTGTGTTTTTTGCAATCCGACGGGGGCGCGCTTCCGCTCGGACGTGTTTTGAGACAGATGCCGGCCGGATTGCGGCAAAGCTAGTTTCCGCAACGGAAGATGAGGCGCAGGTGAGAGTTCAGATGACGGCGCCCAAGAACCGTCGAATCGGGCTTGCCGCAGGCAATTCGGCGTATCGATATATCTCGCTGGATACAGGGGTCCCTCATGCAGTTGCCTTTGTAGAGGATGTCAAGCGTGTGGATGTCCAAGCGGAAGGACGTGCCGTGCGGTATTCGCCAGTATTTGCGCCAAAAGGGACGAATGTCGATTTCGTGCAGATTGTAGATCGGCATGTGGCGCTTGTTCGAACCTACGAGCGCGGCGTTGAAGACGAAACGGGTGCCTGTGGGACAGGGTGTACTGCATCGGCGATAGCGGCTGTGGAAGCCGGATTGTGCGAATCGCCTGTAACCATCCATACTGCATTTGGAGCGGATCTTTTTTTTGATTGCCAGCGGGGTACGGACGGATTGGTACAGAACGTATTTATGACGGGACCAGCACACATTATTTGCGAAGGCTCGCTAAGCATCGAACTTGCATGAATAGGATTCTTTTCGAACGCGAAGCCGTCGAAGCGAACCGGGGAATTGTCCGGCTGACGGGGCGTGCTGCGCATCACATTCTTTCGGTGTTGAAGGCTAAACCCGGTAGCATTCTGCGGCTCGGTGAAATTGGCGGCGCGCGATACAATGAGGCAGAGTTGGTTGCGGCGGAGGAACCTGTGCCGGGAAAACCAGTTGTTGCGGTGCGCATCGGGGTTCCAACGGCGCCATTAGCGCGTGCTCCTTACGATTTGCTTCTTGCGATGCCTCGACCAAAATGCTTGACGCGGCTTTTGCCGCAAATCGCCGCTTTTGGGGTGAGGAAGCTCTATTTGACAGCGGCAGAAAAGGTCGAGAAATCATACTGGGGCAGTACGCGCGTCCGGGAGGAAGAACGGCGCGGGTTGTTGCTCGATGGACTTGAGCAGGCTGGGGACACCATTTTGCCGGAAGTCAGAATTATCCGGCGATTGAAGCCGTTTTTGGAGGATGATATCCCGAGGCTTTATTCGAATGAGAGGCGATTTTTTGCCCATCCCGACAATCCTGGCGACGCCCATGTCGGAAGCAATGGCTTTTTGTCAACCTCTGGCGCATGGCAAGACTATCGTGTTGGTGCAAACTTGTCGGGCGAGGGGCTTTTGGCGATTGGCCCAGAGGGGGGATGGACTCCCTTTGAGGTAGCGATGTTCGATCGACTTGGTTTTCAGCGCCTTTCCCTTGGCGAACGCATTTTCCGTACCGACACGGCGGTTGTCAGCCTTCTTGCGCTTGCCGATAGTCGCTGATGCTACCACTGTAACTTTGGGGAAACGGACCTTTCGCCAGTAGGCTGGCTCAACGGACTTCCAGTTCGATCCTGTCCGCAAGGGAGGTTTACTCGTCCTTCAGAGTAAACTTCGTTCCAAAGGATTGGTTGAATCCATCAAAGGTCAACTGCTGCGCTTTTTCGGTCTTGTACAT
>JBJEVW010000201.1:0-11344 GCA_051884735.1 Kiritimatiellia bacterium
ACCATTATGGTGGAATCCGGAAAAAAGTCTCTCCTTTTCTTTTTGTCTAGCGAAAATCTTTTTTCGCTAGTATTTTCAAGCGAAATTGAAAACCTGGGATCATTTATCCCGGATTTTTCCGGGATAAGGGTGTCTCTTGCCGAGAGGTTGCATTATCAAGGGTTCTATGATTGCAGCGTCTCCGTCGGTGGGGTTAGGAAAGAGATTCCTTGGCCCACCACCCTTCTCCCCCGCGCACCAGAGTCCCGCACTTCTTCGCCTTCCCCGCCACCATTTCGTGCACAAATGGAAGGCCGCGCTGAAGGTGCTTAAGAAAACGCATGCCTAACTGAGGTTTGCGGGAAATCTCCTGCGCGTTCGTTTTATCGAGGAGATCGACGTTCCAACGGTCGAAATCGCCGGGATGATGGTCGCAAGCATGCGATCACGCGGATATTCAGAGCGAACGAACGCCCGAAGAGGGAAGATGGAAGCTTGCCCTCTGGAGATTGCGGGCGATGCCGCAATGATAGGAACAGGAAAAACAGGTATTGTTTTACATGCGTCTCCCTGTTGCTTTTCATGCGCCGTCCCGCGGCTTTCCAGACAAGAGCCGATTGGCAAACAGCCGGCAATTCTTCAAGGATCAAAGTTGAAAGGATTGTTTCATGCGTCCCATCCTGACGTGTAACCGATTGAAAAATCGACTGTTGTCGAATGGTGAAAGAAAATGGTTGCGGAAAAGGGAAATTTGTACATAATTTGAATTATTCAGATTTCGGACTATCTGATTCACGGAATATTTACGCCCGTTTACCCATTCGTTTTCTCAACCTGCCCTTCTATGACGTCACCCGATAATTCCCCTTCCGAAAACGATATCGAAATATGGATCGACTACATGCGCCGCTTTGGGTGCCTCTATCTGCAAAGTTTGGCGAATCTTCCTATCTCCCGAAACGAATTCGAAGTCTTGATTTGCATTCGCCAACTGGAAAAACAACAAATGGAACCCAGCCCGACGGCTATTTGCAATTTGGTTCTTTGCTCGCGGCAAACCATGACTTCAATCCTCGACAAGTTGGAGGGTCTGCATCTGATTCGCCGGACGCCCCATGCCAACGATCGGCGACGCCTCCATCTCGATCTCACGAAAAAAGGCAACGATATCCTCGACCATTTCCGTTCCAAGCTCATCGCCCATCACCTTTCGGCCATCAAAGGTGTCACACATGAGGATTTTTGCCATCTGTTCCAAACATTCGACAAAATCCAAAACCAAATCCGTTTCCCCTTAACCTGACGGCTCCATTTTCACGTCATTTCCGTTTTTTTTTTTCAATCCTATGCCACATTCATCACTCATCCTGACAACGGCTGCATGCGCCTTTCTGATGGCGGGATGCGTCTCTTTCGATCCTGCAAAGGAACGCGCAACGCAAACCGATGCTTTCCAAAAGACCCTCGCCAAAAAGCAGCAAACGTTTCTGGCGCACCCCGTTTCTCTCGACGACTGCTTGCGGATCTCGCTGACCAACAACTATGACATCCGGCTCGCAGACTTGGATTGGACGCTGAGCAAATTCGATGTCGATACGGCATTCTCCGCGTTTCTCCCGCAGGTTTCCGCATCCGTCAACTACAACGCCTACCGGAAGAACCCCGTCGTCTCTCCGCGCCATTTTGAAAATGGCGGCATCGACGCCGGAATGGCCATCTTCATGCCTTCCACCTGGTTTCTCTATGCCGAAGCCAAACATGCCCGGGAAGCCGCCGCACTCCGGACGGACTATGTGCGCCAGGCGATTGTACTCCAGACAACCTCCGATTTCTACAATCTCTGCGTTCAGGAAGATCTCATAAAAGCCTACGAAGCGCAGGTTGCGGCCGCCCAAAATACGGCCGAACGAATCTCCGGCCTCGCCAAGGAAGGTCTCGCTCGCCCCTGGGAAGCCGATCAGGCCATGCAACTGCTTGCCTCCCGCAAAACGCAACTCGCTTCCGCAAAGCGCGAACTCGATGTCCTTCGCGGCAACCTGCTCGTGACCATGGGTCTCTCCCCGCTTTCCCCGCTTTCGCTCAAACGCGAACCGGACCAACCCATCCCCGAACTCGATTCCATCGAATCGCTCGTCCTCCAGACGCTCTCGCAGCATCCGAGCCTTTCGATTGCAGACCGCCAAGTCGTCATCTCCGAAAACGAGGTCCGGAAGGCTTTCTGCGCTTTTATTCCGACGCTGTCGACGTTCGGCAGCTGGACATTCTCCGGCAACGATATCCAAGGACAACCCTACAACAACCTGCTCGGCGGTTTCCAAGCCACCTACGATCTGTTTTCCGGCTTTTCCAACATTGCCGGATATCGTGCCTCCAAAACCAAACGCGACCAAGCCAAGCTTTCCCGGGAATACACGTTTCTTTCCATCATGACCGGCGTAGTCTCCGCCCGGGCCGCCGTTCTTGACGCCACCGAAAACGCCGAGCTCGCCCGGACCGCCTACGAGGTCGCACAGGCAAAAGCCTCCGATCTCGACGCTCGCGCACGGGAAGGCCTCGTCCCGCTGCACGAAGCTCTGGACGCCGAAGCGGCGCGCGATTTGGCGCAAACCGATGCCGTCCGGGCCGGCTATGGGGCACGTCTCGCCCTCGCCAATCTCCACTACGCCATGGGCGACGCCGTCCCGGACGCCCTGGCACAGTAAGCCCCTCCCAAATTTCACCCCTCCTTTTCTCTTCTTGTCTGACATGAACTCCGATTTTCGCCTTCCGCCTTCCGCGGCCCTCTCTCTTCTTTGCACGTTACTCTTGTCCTCCGGTTGCTCCCAAGAAAATCAGGAAACCACGCCTACTCTCGCGGAAATGCCGCTGGCCGTCCAAGTCGCTCCCGTCGCTTCCCATACTTTCCGCCGGACCGTCACCGTCCAGGGCTCCCTCGAATCCGTCCAATCCGCAATCGTCTCGGCACGGGTCGATGGACCGCTCACGACCGTCGATGTCGATCTCGGCGATGTTGTCGAAGCCGGCACAACACGGCTTTTCCAAGTCGATTCCGCTTCACTCTCCAATCGCGTTGTCATCTCCCGCGAAGCCGTAGCCACGGCCAAGGCTCAAGTTGCCGTTCGCGAAGCGCAGCTCGCCGAAGCCGAGGCCGTTGCCAAAAAGGCAGCCACAGACGCCAACCGCTACGAACGGCTACACAAAGAAGGCCGCGTCTCCGACAATGAATACGAAAACGCCATCCTCCAACGCGAAACCGCCGCGGCTCAGCTCGCCGTCGCAAAAGCCACGCTCGATCTTTCGCGCCAACAGGTTTCGCAAAACGAGGCATCCCTCGCCATCGACGAACGCTCCCTCTCCGATGCAACGCTCTACGCCCCGATCTCCGGTATCGTAAATGAACGAAGCCACGAACCCGGCGAACAAATCAAAAACGGTACGGCGGTCGTCTCCATCAACGGAACCAAGGAACTCAAAGCCCTCGCTTTCCTTCCCGCCCAATACTATTCCGAAATCATCCCCGGAAAAACCATGGTGACCCTTTCCGTCAACGGAACGGCTCTCCCGCCCGTCCCCGTCGCCGCAAAATCACCCGCCATCAATACGACGCTCCGGACATTTGAAATCAAGGTGCTTCTGGAAGGAAGCGAAATCGCCGTCCCCGGTGCCATGGCCGATTTCCACATTATCCTCGAAGAGCGCAATGGAATCGGCGTGCCCGATGATGCCGTCTTGAAACGCGCCGCCGGTACGGTCGTTTTCGCACCGGACGCCAACGGATGCGCAAAAATCCTTCCCGTCCATGTCGGACTCAAAAACGACGGCTTCACAGAAGTTCTCTCCGGGCTCTCCGCCGATTCCTCCGTCATCGTCAAGGGGCAAACCCAGCTCTACGATGGCCGCGTCATCAAAGTCCAGACGGACACTGACGCAAACCCCGGGAAATAACCTTTTTTGAGACTACAGCCATGTTTCTCGCAACCGCTTCCACAAAACGCCCTGTCGCGATGGCAAGCTTGCTCATCGCGCTTGTCTGCCTCGGCGTCAATTCCTATCGAAAGCTTTCTCTCGAAAACCTGCCGTCTGTTGACGTTCCATACGTCACGGTGACAACCGTCTGGGCCGGCGCCTCCTCCGAAGACATGGAGAAGGATGTCGCAAAATACATCGAAGACGCCGTCTCCGGTGTCGAGGGTCTGAAACATATCGCTTCCACTTGCATCGAAAATGTCGCCAACTGCGTCATCGAGTTCAACCTCGGCGTGAATGTTGATGTCGCAGCACAGGACGTACGCGAAAAAATCGATGCCATCATCAGCGATCTTCCCAGCGGATGCGATCGCCCCGTCATCAAAAAACTCGATCTCAACGCAACTTCGATTTGTACGCTCTTCCTGAGCGGCGACATGAATGTCGACGATCTCTACTGGCTTGCCGACAACGAGATTTCCGACCAGTTCGCTTCCGTCAAGGGCGTCGCCGAGGTGCAGATTATCGGCGGCGAAGAACGCGAGGTCTGGATTTCTCTCGACCGCGATAAACTCGCCGCCGCCGGACTTACGGCCGCCGATGTCGTCCAATCGGTCCAAAAAGAGGTCCTGAGTATCCCCGGTGGCCGTATTCGCCAAGAGGGCTCCGAATACTCCGTCAAATTCGATGCAGAATACAAAACCGTCGGGGAAATCGAAAATCTCCCCGTCGCCAACAAGAATGGAGCCCGGCGCACCATCGGCGATTTGGGACGCGTTCATCTGGCGACCGAAGAAGTGCGTCAGCGCTCCTTCTTGAACGGAAACCCCGGCATCACCATCAAAATCGTCAAGAAATCCGACGGCAATACGGTGGAAACCGTGCAGGCTATCCAAAAACGCTTCGATGCCATCCGGAAAACCCTTCCGCCCGGTGTCCGCCTCGACTGGCTTCAAGACGACGCCGCCATCGTGCAGGCAAACGTCGATAACACCATCAACGATATTGTCAGCTCCGTCATTCTCTGCGCCTTTATCCTGTTCGCATTTTTGGTGAATCTCCGGACGACCTTTATCGTCGCCGTCACGATGCCGATCACCATCATCATTTCCTTCTTCTTCATGCAGCTGGCAGGGCTTACACTCAATATCACGACCTTGCTCGCAATCGGTCTCAGCGCCGGCATCCTCGTCTCCAACTCGATCGTCGTGCTGGAAAATATCGCCCGCCGATTCGAAGATACGCCCGATCGTTGGGAAGCTGCACGAATCGGCACAGACGAAGTCACCGTCGCCGTTCTCGCTTCAGCCGGCACGAATATCGTCGTGATGCTCCCCATCGCGATGATGACGTCCATCGTCGGACGCTACTTCGCCCCCTTCGCTCTGACGACCCTTATCGTCAATATCGCCTCTATCTTTATTTCCTTCACCCTTACGCCTATGCTCTGCGCCCTCTGGATGCGCCCCATGTCGCAACAGACAGGTCTCCTTTCCCGGATCGGCAGAAACTGGGAAAACCTGCTCTCCAAAACGGGCAATGCATACGGGACTTGGCTGCAAAAGATCAGCAACCATCGTTTGCTCTCCCTCGGTGCCGTCATCGCGACAATCCTCCTTTTCCATTTTTCCATCTCCTTCTGTACGAAGGGAATCGGTTTCAATATGATGGAAAATGACGACTGGGGACGTATTTTCGTCCGTCTCGAATATCCGGATTATTACGATCTTGCCCGGACGACGGATGAGACGCGGAAAATTGCCGCCGATATGCAAAAACTCCCGGGAATCGAATCCGTCCTGCTCACCGTCGGCCGTGCCGACGCCATTTCCGGACAGGCCTCCGAAGGCGTCTATCTCGCACAGCTCGAACTCGTCTTCGTCCAGCCCGCTCTCCGCGATTGGAAGATCAGCTCCATGCTCGACACAATCCGCTCCCGGCTCGGCGAGGTTCCGGACTTGATCTTCGCCGCCACCATCCCGGGCTACGTCTCCGGCTCCAACGCCTCCATCTCTACGGCAATGGTCGGCGACGACTTGGATGTCATCACCGAAAACGCCCAAAAACTTCAGCAGCTCGTTTTCGCATTGCCCGGTATCGCGCAATTCGATACGACCGCCCGCGACGATAAACCCGAAATCCGGATTCTCCCGAACCGGGCCATTCTCTCGGACCTCGGTCTGAGCGCATCCGCCGTCGGAAGCATCGTCCGCGCCAATATCGATGGAATCGAAGCCGCTTCTTTCAAAGAAGACCGCAAGACGATCGATATTCGCGTCAAACTCGACGAACGCGAAGGGACCGATCAGGTTTCCGCCTTCCCGATTCCATCCCTCCCCGGACGCCCCGTTCCGCTGGAAACCTTTACCACCGAACAGCCGACCGGTCAAAAGGTGATGATCTTCCGCCGCGACAAACGCCGCGCCATTACCATGCTTGGCAACGAGGTCGATGGATATGCCACCGGAACCTTGCTGAACCAAATCCATACGCTTGCGGAAGAAAACAACCTGGTCGATGAAAACATTCAATTGACCAATCTCGGCTCCTCCGAAATGCTCGATGAAACCATCTCCGATTTCATGGAAGCGATTCTGCTGGCCGCGCTCATGACCTATTTGACGCTCTCCGCCATCCTGGAGTCCTTCTCCCGCCCCTTCCTCGTCTTGCTCACCTTCCCCATGAGCTTGATCGGCGTCTTCTGGGCTCTGAAACTGACCGGCATGAATATCTCGATTTTCGTCCTGCTCGGCATCGTCATGCTGATCGGCGTTGTCGTGAATGCCGCCGTGCTGATTGTCGATAAGATGGACCAACTCCTCCGCACCGGTACGGATCGGAGGCTCGCCATGTGCCAGGCCGTCAGCCAGACGTTCCGCGCCGTGCTGATGGTCGTCATCGCATCGGGTCTCGGCATGCTCCCCATCGCCTTGTCGACCGGTATCGGAGCCGTGAACCGAATCGGCATCGGGGCCGCTTCCGTCGGCGGTATCATCGTCGCCGGCATCTTGACGCTCACGGTCCTTCCTCTCCTGCAAAATCTCTTCATCCGGAAGGCCCGCGCACCCAAACCAACCCCCTGATGCTTTTCCCCGGCATACGTCCCTCCTCAAAACCGGATTGCGTTTCTGCTCAAGAGGGCGTATGCTTTCTGTACTGTCGCTTAGCGAATCATTGCCCGTTTCGGTTATGTCGATTCACCCTGTTTTGCACCTCGCAAAATCCTCGTTCGTTTCATGGAATCCTGCTCTTCCAAACTTTCCGTCAACAAAACGCTCCTCCACAAAGGAGGTTTCGCCAATGCAAAAATCTACCGGATTGAAACGCCGGATGGAGGCGTGCTCATCGAAAAAGATTTCTCGTCCTGCGCCTTGTTAATCCGGAATACCATCGGCCGGTTCCTGATTCGACGCGAGGTCCATTTTCTTGTCCGCCTGGAAGAATCCGGTGTCGTTCCAACCAAGGCTCGCCGAACCGGCCCCTTCTGCATGGAAGAGGCATTTTGCGAAGGTCAGACCTTGCGGGAAATCCCAAAACCGAACCCAAAGGTCCCCGGATCGGAAAACCGGATTCCCATCGAATACTTCTATACGCTTTTCGACGATCTGCAGAAAATCCACAAGGCCGGCATCGTCCATCTCGACTTGCACAATCTCCGCAATATTCTCGTTTCCCCGGCAGGGGGAGCCATTCTGCTCGATTGGCAGTCCGCTCTGCATACCAGACTTCTTCTTCCTCCCATCCGGAAGCTTCTCGAAAAGGTCGACAACATGGGCATTCTCAAGGCATTCGACAAATTCCACCCGGAAGCCATGAACGACGACCTTTCCCAAAAGCTTGAACAGGCAAAAAAAATCCGCCGCCTGTTCTGGCTTCCCCGTATCCATTTTGAACGGGGACGCAAAAAAGGCTAGCCCCCCGTCTATTCTCCGCTTCTTTCCGCTTTTCCGCTCCTCCGCAAGTCCGCTTGCGGGGGAGCTTTTCTAGATGCGGTTTCGGGGTGTCGCGTTTCCGATATTGCGGCGGCAGGTCTCCTTGATTTCCGCCGCCAGCTTTTCTCCGATTCCCTTTACGGCCGCAATTTCATCAATGCCCGCTTCGGCAATCCGGCGGACCGAACCGAACTGTTGCAGCAACTCGATCTTGCGCGCCGTTCCAATACCGTCGATTTCATCCAGCGCCGATTCGCGAATTTTCTTGAGGCGCAGATTCCGGTTGTAGGTAATCGCAAAACGATGCGCTTCATCGCGCAGACGAATCACGACCCGCAACGCCTCGCTGTCCGTCGGCAACACAATCTCCGGCGTGCCGTCTTCCCAATCGACAACGATGATCTCAAACCGTTTGGCCAGTCCGACGACCGGAATCCGCTCCAGTCCCAACTCCGCCAATCGAGCCCGTGCCGCCCGCAGCTGCGTAATGCCGCCATCCACCATCACCAAATCCGGAAATTGCTTTCCCTCTTCCTGCAACCGCTTGTACCGACGCCCGACGACCTCCGCCATGCTGCGCGGATCGTCGATTCCTTCGACCGTCTTGATCCGGAAACGCCGATAGCGCTGCGGGGTCGTGACGCCGTCTACGCTGCAGACCATCGACGCTACGGTCATCGTTCCGCCCAAGTGCGAAATGTCAAAGCCTTCGATGACATGCGGAACGCCGCCAAGACGCAAATGTTTCGCCAGTTCCTCGCACCCTTGCAAGGCGCGCGTGCGCTGCGGAACCGGATTCGGCAACTCGCGCGCACGATACCGCACCATCTCCGTCAATGCCTGCAAGGTGTCGCGAATCCGGGCCGCCTTCTCGAAATCCATTTCCCCCGAAGCCTCCAGCATCTCCTTGCGCAACGCATCCAAAATCAGCGGATCCCCTTTGCGCAAAAACCGGCAGGCTTCCTGAAACCGCTCCCGATAGGCTTCTTCCGGAATCTTCCCGATGCACGGCGCCGAACAGCACGCAATGCGGTCATTGTGGCAATGCTTGTGCGTTTCTTCGTCGGGATTCACCGCGTCGCATTTGCGGATGCCCCAACGCCGCTCCGCAAAATCTCGCGCCGTCCGCACGACGGCAGAAGACGGAAACGGCCCGAAATACTCGTCGCCGTCATCCCGCACAATGCGACACTCCGAAAACCGCGGACACGCCAAATGCGATTCCGCGCGCAACACCAAATACCGCTTGTCGTCCCGGAGCGATATGTTGAAGCGCGGCCTGTAGTCTTTGATGAGCCGCCCCTCCGTGAGCAACGCCTCCGCTTCGTTGCGAACCACAATCCACTCCAAATCCGCAATGCTGTGGACCAATCCGCGCAACTTCGGCGTTCCCTTCCGCAACGACGATTCCCGGAAATAACTCGAAACCCGCCGCTTCAACGAGACCGCCTTGCCGACATAGATGATGACGCCATTGCGATCCCGGTACAGATAACACCCCGGCTTGTCCGGCACATTCCGCAACTTCTCGCGAAGGCGCTCGCTGACTTCAATCATGCCGCACGTCCTCCGGCCGGGGCAATGCCTGCGCTTGCGCAATATCCAAGCGTATCTGCGCCCCTAAGGCCGATGGCGTCTCAAACGCCCGTTCCCCGCGAAGCCGCTTCAAAAAGGCGATTTCAAGCCCCGCTCCATAAAGCGCACCTTCATGCCCGAGAATATGGATTTCCAAGACCGGCCGGTCCGGACGCGCATCCGGAAAGGTCGGGCGAAATCCATAATTCGCAACAGCTCGATGCCACACGTCCGCCTCGCCATTCCGCCCGATCCGGACGTCCACCGCATACACGCCCACCGGAGGCATGACCGCCGAATGCGCAAGCACATTCGCAGTCGGTGCGCCAATCTGCGTGCCGACTCCACGCGTCGGAGCCGGCTCGGCATGCTCGAAAATCCGATACGGCCGCCCCAACATCGCCGCCGCTGATTCCAAATCCCCGCCCCGGATCGCCGCACGAATGCGCGTGCTCGAGACCGGTGCCCCATTCCAAACCACAAAGGGCACTTCCCGGATTTCAACCGCGCCATCCGTCATCGCCGGCAAGTCGGCCAATGTGCCGGAATGTCCATGCCCGAAATGCCAGTTCGGTCCGCTTACAACCCCGCAATACCGGCTTCCCTTCCCAAGCCACGCACCGAGCGTATGCCGGATGAACGCCTTCGGCGACATTGCCGCAAAATCCTTGGTGAAGGGAAGCACCAGACACCCCGCCAGCCCCTCCATGCGACGAAATCTCTCCAGCCGCTCCGAAAGCATCGTCAACTGAGGCGGACAACGCTCCGGCGCCACTACCGAGAGCGGATGCGGATCAAAGGTCATGACCCACGCCTGCGCCCCCCGTTCCTCCGCCAAGGCAACCGCTTCCGACAGCAACGCGCAATGCCCGCGATGCAGCCCGTCAAAATAGCCCGCCGCAAAAACGACCCGAGGCGCCACGCGCGCCACTTCATCCGGAGAATGCACGACAAGCATCCGCACGTCCCCCATCCAAAACCTACCGGCGCTTCATCGCATTTGCAACCGCACGACGCGCCTGCAAATCCCCTTCGCGACGGCGAATCGTCTCGCGCTTGTCATAATCCGCCTTGCCGCGACAAACGCCAAGCTGGCATTTGACCATGCCTTTCTTCAAATACAGCGAGAGCGGTACAAGCGTATTGCCTTTCCGCTCCGTATGCTCGCGCAACTTCAGAATCTCCCGCTTGTGCAACAAAAGCCGACGATTCCGGTGCGTGTCATGATTGAAGATGTTGCCAAACCCATACAACGGAATGTTGACCCCAATCAGCCATGCCTCATTCTTGTACTTGTCAATGTCGGCATACGAACCGACTAAGCTGGCATGCCCTTCGCGAATCACTTTGACTTCCGTGCCGCGAAGCTCGATCCCCGCTTCCACACGCTGCAAAACCTCATAGTCGTGCAGAGCCTTCCGGTTCTGCGCAACGATTTTTATGCTCTGTGTCGGATTCGCAGGTTTCGCAGACATGTCAAAAGCCTGAACTGGCAACGGCAACGCACCGCCAACCCCTTATCGGGCCTTCTGGTTCGTGCGGGCTTCCAGCTGATCGTAGTCAACTTCGGCCGTCAATTTGCCTTCAATGATTTCGCGCAAAACGGTATCAACCGTGTCTTCGCCTTCTTTTGGAACCAGCAGAGGACGACGCACATCATTGTTGATCTCACGCACGCGCAACGATACCATGTTCACCAAAAGGGGAACATTCGGTACCTTCTCATGTGCCTTGTCGAGTAACTCAAAGTCCATTGCAGATCCTTCCGTAGCTGAGATTTTTTCAATAGGTCGCGAAATTCTACCAAAACCTCCTGTTTGCGTCAAACATGGTTTTCTCTCCACCCTTATCCCGGAAAAATCTGTGGCTTCCAGAAGTAAACTTGGTTTTAG
>JBJEVW010000202.1:0-2743 GCA_051884735.1 Kiritimatiellia bacterium
CGGGGGCTTTTGCATTTCTATGGGATGGTAGTGATTTCGCCCCGAAAAGGCGTCTCTGTCTCTGAAGTGAAAGTAGACTACCTTCACTCCCTGCCAGTACACTTTTCCAAATATTCCCTTTCCTTCCTCAAGAATCATCGCCCATTCGCTTTTGTCTGTCGGGGAACCCGACTGGCGGCACCCCACTGGCACTCGCGGCATCCCACTCGCGGTTGTGCCTTCCGTTTCGTGCAACAAACAATAACTGCCGAGAATCCTCTTGGGATTTTCGGCAGTTTCGAGGAATGCAATTGATCCCGTTCAAACAATCAGTAAATGGAAATGAATGTCACAACGCGACGGCGCAGATAGCCTTCACTATCCAAATATGCCGTGTTGAACGTCGCTCCGCCATCAAAGGAAATCTTCATCAATTGTTCTTCCGTAAGACCAAGCACATCCGTGCCAAAGCGCAAATTCCGGGCACGCCCAGCAGACAGGTTTTCCACCATCAGATACCCATCATCCGCCCAACTCTGCGCCGAAGAATCGGCAAAAGCAATTACACCGCCGGCAGCATCGATCGTTGCCTTTCCGGAAACCGTCAACATGCCGGCATTGATGGTTGATGCCATCGGTTTGAGTACACCGCCTTCAAGCGTAAATGCATTGTTCTTCGGAATTGAGCCGGTTCGTGCAAGAATCAGGTTCCCTTCTCGCACGACAATAGGTCCCTTGAAGGAATTATCCGCGTTAAGCGTCAACGAGGCCGGCCCTTGCTTGACGAGACCCGCTCCAGAATAGTAGCTGTCATCCAAAAGAGCCCCCAATAACGAAGTGTCTGTCTGGATTGTGAAATTCAAATATTTCTGTCCATTGTTGAATAGCCAGATACCGGAAGTCAGCGTGACAGGCGTATCGCCGGAAATGGTCCAGTCTGCATCTTTCGCGTAACCGGCGCGCGGCTTCAGGCCGCAAAGGACGCCCCCGTTCGACAAGGTGAAATCGTTCAGATACAAAATCGAACTGTTCAACGATTCAATCGTTCCGCCTTGGCAATTGACGACATCGCCCGAAACCAGCGACAACCAGACTTTGCCCTGCAACGAGCCACCCGGCTCAATCGTATACGTCCGGGTCCCGCCGCCCATATATGAACCGGCGGCAACTTCCAGCAAGAGCCGTCCACCATCGCCAACGACTGTCTCCGAATTCGCGGGGACGGGATTTGCCGTTATGCACAGCACTCCGTTTTCGACAAACGTGCCACCCGTCCAATCCTTGACGCCACTGAGAAGAACCGTATGCGCCCCTTTTTCCAAAAGCGTGATTTCCGCACAACCGTACCCCGGCCCCGTGAAGGAAGTTGCAATCTTTGCAGCAGATCCCATGGTCGAAAAATCAATGCCGATCGCCGGACTCGGATCGCCGGCCTTTGCATACTTCGACCACAAAATCCTCGCACCGACATCCTCGCCGATCTGCTCCAACTGGACGCAAATCGCCTTGATATAGCCGTCATTCAACAACTGTGCCTGAACAGTCCGCTTTTGATTCGTGGCATCGTACACCTCATGGTAAAGCTTTGTCGCAAAAGGCTCCAAGCTGGTACTGACGGCGCCACCACCCATTCGAACGTCCTCAATGGTGACGTTTTCAACAGCGGCATTCTTCAACAAAACCGTGGGCTCCGTTCCCAGAAAGAGTCCGTACTTGCGAACACGACCGTTCCCGGAAACACAAAGCCGGCCATCGCCCGAAATGCGATTGGTGATCGTCATGTCCGCCATTGGCGAAATCTTCAACGAGCCGCCCGAAAAGGAAATGTCGCCCGCAATCTGGGGCTCTGCCGCAAGCGCAACCTCGCTGTCGGCAAAAACAGCCTGAATCTGATAGGCTCCATAAGCACCATTGGTCGTTGCCGTCGAAACCTCCAAGTTGAAATTGGAAAGAGGTTCCCCCAACGCAATGGACGAACTGTAGCCGGAATGTTCGCCATAGGCATAAATATCATTGCCGTTCTGCGAAAAATAATACCGCGTCGCTTTGGTATAGCTGCCGTCCTTGCATTGGAATTGGCAAGTGAAGCCGGTCTCTGTGCGGTCGTAAATGATGCAAATCGCATCAACTGTTTTTCCACTAAGCCAAGCACCGCTCATCGAACCGCTCATGCTGACCAAATCCGTGATCTTGCGGTTGGCAAAAACACACGCAGCCGTATACGCAGGCAAGAACCCTTCGTGCGGCGATGCCATGGAAAATGCCACGCCCTTTTCGCTGACGAGCTGGTTTTCGAACCGGATTCCGTCGCCTTGAATCTTGACCGTATCCGAATCGCTTGTCAGGGTGATGGGGCCACCCTGAACTGTGATCAAGCCATCTCCGGCATCGACCGAAATTCCTTTCGTCGTGACGCCCTCTGCCGGAACTTCGATCACCTGCGCCGTTCCGTCTCCCGTAATTTGCGTCACCCCGTCCGGCAGCCATTCGACAGCTGTTCCAAGCGATGATACCACACACCCGGCAAACAAGACGACAGTCGTGAATACCCCGGATCCAGACAGTACTTTCGTGCTCATGATTTTCTCTTGTTGTTGATGTTACACGGAGAAACAAAACACAATCCAATTCTTGTAACAGTATACAAGAACGTGACCGCACCAAAATACTACTATTCTTTTTCCCTTCGTTCAACTTCTATTCCACACTGGGGTGTGACCAAACTTTGTCATGGCTTTCTTTGAGACTGGTAAGACTAAATGGA
>JBJEVW010000203.1:0-11252 GCA_051884735.1 Kiritimatiellia bacterium
GATTCTGGCAATCACAGGACGCTCCGACTCCACACTTGCCCGATTGTCGCAATATCTCCTTCCCTGCGCCGTTCCACGCGAGGCTTGTCCCTTTGGAATCGCCCCGACTGCATCGACCACCGCAACGCTTGCACTCGGCGATGCGTTGGCAATGACGCTTTTGCGCACCTCCGGATTCCGGCGCGAGGACTTTGCCAAATTGCACCCGGGCGGCGCGATTGGCCGTACGCTCTTGTTGCACGCATCCGATATCATGCGCACCGGCGCAAAACTGGCTGTCGTCTCGGAAAACACCCTCGTCAGCGAGGCCGTTGTTGCCATGACGTCTGCCCGTGGTGGCGCCGCTTTCATCGCAAGCGAAAATGGCATGCTGCTCGGCATTTTCACGGATGGTGATTTCCGCCGCGCAATCGCCGCCAATACAGCCAATGTGCTCAACCGGAAGGTTGCCGATTTCATGACGCGCAACCCCGTGAACGTACGCCCCGATTCGCTTGCCGTCGATGTCCTCCGCTTGGTCGAAACCCGTGCGATCGATGATGTCCCGGTTGTGGATGCCGATGGGAAACTGGTCGGCGCAATCGATATTCAGGATCTCCCGAAATTCAAGGTTATGTGAGGGAATCGGGAATTCGCATCCCCTTTCCCGCCATCTGTTTCAGTCTTTTCTTTTGAATCCCTCTTGCTATGGCCTTTGCTCCACTCCCTAAACTCTTGGAAGCTCTCCGCTCCGGAAAATGCATCGTCATCGTCGATGACGAAGATCGCGAAAATGAAGGTGATGTTATCTGCGCCGCCGAACATGCGACGCTCGAAAACGTCAACTTCATGGCCAGTTACGCTCGCGGATTGATTTGCATGCCTATGTCGCACGAGTTGACATCCAAGCTCGGACTCCCCCAAATGGTGGAACAAAATACGGAAAAGCTCCAGACGGCCTTTACCGTTTCAATCGATCATGTGAAGACGACAACCGGTATTTCCGCATACGAGCGTTCGCTGACCGCCTTGAAAGCGGTCGAGGATGATGCCAAACCGGAGGATTTTCGCCGCCCGGGCCACATGTTTCCCCTTGAGGCACGTGAAGGCGGTGTTCTGCGCCGCGCCGGACATACCGAGGCGACCGTCGATCTCATGAAACTCGCCGGCCTCAAACCTTGCGGTCTCTGTTGCGAAATTATGCGCGAAGACGGCACGATGGCGCGCTTGCCGGATATCGAACAATTCGCGGAAAAACATGGTTTGCTCCTTGGAACAGTGGCGCAAATCATTGCCGAACGCTCCAAAACCGAGTCTCTCGTCCAAAAGGTCGAGGAAGTCGATATGCCCACACACCATGGCCACTTCCGTTTGACCATGTACAAGTCGCTGACAGATGGCCTCGAGCATCTCGTCCTCCACATGGGAGATTTGAGCGGTACGCCTCCCTTGGTTCGCGTCCATTCCGAATGCTTCACTGGCGACGTTCTTGGTTCTTGCCGTTGCGATTGCGGCGAACAGCTGCATCGTGCCATGCAAATGATTGCCGAAGAAGGACGCGGGCTCGTGCTCTATATGCGGCAGGAAGGCCGTGGAATCGGTCTGCAAAACAAACTCCATGCCTACCGTTTGCAGGAAAAAGGCCTCGACACGGTTGAAGCCAATGAAAAACTCGGCTTTGCTCCCGATTTGCGCGATTACGGCATCGGTGCTCTGATCCTTCGCGATATGGGACTATCCAAAATCCGCCTCCTCACCAACAACCCCCAGAAGATTTCCGGATTGGAAGGATATGGATTGGAAATCGTCGAGCGTGTGCCGATCGTCGCAACACCCAATCAATACGATGCTCGCTATCTGGAAACAAAAAAGACAAAAATGGGGCAGCTTCTCTAGTCTTTTTGCTTTCTTCCGGTATGATCGCCTGCGCCCATTGCCAAAATTTGATGCGACTTCCATTTGGGAACGATTGAGTTGACCTGAACAGATTCGGCATTCATCGAAAATGCCGAATCTGTTTTGTTTCGTCCTCCCCATCGCGTTCCACCATCTTGGATTCCTCTTCCGGAGAAATGGATTGGAGGCTCCCGGAATCGGCTTGAAACTGTTCAAACCGACCTTCGGTCCGAGATCCGCCCTGGATAAGGTTTTGAGCCTCATTCTGTACTCCGACATTGCGGCAGAATGAATTTCATAGGCTTGTATTGGCTTTTCGCTTCCCTTGCTCGTACGAGATTTCCGGTTTTCGAAGGAGGCCGTATGCCCGGTAAATGGATGATCTGGCAAAGAAAGGTTCGGAATGGGCGCAGGCTTTGGCTGCAAGAGCGGCGCGTACCGAATGTAGCCGAAATCCTGCGGCTTTGGTCATGCGCATCGTCGGACCTCCGGAGCGAGAACACGGAACTGGGATGCGGTCCTGGATTTCCATTGCCAAAATGGGTGAAGGGGAACGGAATCTATGTCTAGGATTACGAAGGCGACCGGATTGACGGCTTCATGCATCTGCTGGACAAGAACCTGCGCTTCATTGTGCGACTGGTGGGGAACCGGAATCTGGGCTGATGCAAACAGATTATGGTTACCGAGAAGCGAACGAATAAATGCCGCATATTGCACGCCACGAAAACAACCTCTTCCTATCGCACGGGCACAAGTGTATCGTGCCAATTCAGTTCGGCGCGTTGGAGGTGTCGCTGCCTGACAAACCTGAGACCGAGTTCGCAGATTCCGGTGTCTCGCGGCCCGATAGAGCGAATAAATCCGTTTGTTATTCATTTCGATAAACCAGTTTTGTAAACACGCGGATTTACTCACGCCTGACGGCATTCGCCGATGCCATCATGTAAATCAACTTACGCAAGAACAAGGCGGCACGGATGCCGTGCGCCGCCCATTTCCGTCCTTTTGGACGTGGTTTGGAGAGAAACGCACAATACTCGTCTCGCATATCGTGAATCTGTCGCAACGTATCCTCAAGACACCGGAGTTTTCTTTCATACCATCGTCGGCCGCTTCGGAACACCGTCAAAAAAGTGAAATGTCCATTAAGCTATTATGCTTTTCCGACTTGACGCTTCATTTCCCCGCGATTACACTTTCTCCCGAAATGGATACGTTGGAACTCATGCAAAAAGTGCGGTCGATCCGCATCTTGACAAGGCGACTCGTAGATGAGCGCCTCTCGGGAGATTACCATACCTCTTTCAAAGGAAAAGGCATCGAATTTGATGAAATCCGCGAGTACCAGATTGGCGATGACGTGCGATCCATCGATTGGAATGTCACCGCCCGCACGGGAATTCCTCAAATCAAACGCTTCACGGAAGAACGCCAACTGACGGTTCAATTCCTCATCGATGTCTCCGGCTCGCTGAATTTCGGTTCGATTTCCCGCACAAAAGCCGATCTGGCCGCGGAAATCGCAGCCCTTTTGGCATTCACCTCCATCCACAACCAGGACAATGTCGGCTTGATTCTTTTTTCCGATCGTATCGTCAAGGAAATTCCTCCGCAAAGAGGACGAAACGCCGTCTCCCGCATCGTGCGAGAAATCCTTTCTTCCGCAGAAAACGCCACCGGAAAAACCAATATCGCAGAAGCGCTGCACCGCCTCGAAATCGTTCAACATCGCCGCTCGGTCGTTTTTTTGATTTCCGATTTCCAAGATGACGGTTACGATACTGCCCTCGCCCGTATCGCCCGCAAACACGATGTCATCTGTTGCCCCGTATCCGATCCCGCCGAACACAATCTCCCCAACACCGGAATGCTGGAACTGGCCGACCCCGAAACGGGCGAAACGCGCTGGGTCGATCTCTCCTCCCCGAAGCTGCGCACCATTTTTGCCGAACAGGCCAGACAGGCCGAACGGAATTTGCAGGAGCTTTTCCTCCGGAGTCATGTCTCCACGATGCGTTTTTCCACCGATGCCGATCCTATTGACGTCATTCGCAGCTTCTTCCGGCGTCGAGCCAATCGCCGTCTTCGCCATCGTGCTTGATCGTCTCCACAACCGCAACCAGCCAACCACGACGTCCAGAAGCGCTTCTTTTCAACGCGGTCCGCGCGGTTTTGCTCGCCGTGTCGCTTGGGCAAATGTCGGATCTTCCGGCCATTCATGCCGCGGATAACGCCCACGCAATTCCTTGCGAACCGCTTGATACCCTTCGCGCCAAAAACTGGCAAGATCAGAGGTAATCTGTACCGGACGCTGAGCCGGTGAAAGCAAGTGAAGCAATACCGGAACCTTCCCTCTTGCGACTCGCGGCGTTTCGCGCATGCCGAAGGTTTCTTGTATTCGAACCGCCGCCGAGGGCTGTTCGCTCGAATAGTCAATACGGATGCGAGACCCGCTCGGCACACTCAAATGCGTGGGAGCCCATTCGTCAAAATGTGCATAAACCGTCCCCAACCGTGCCGTAAGCGCAGGCGTCAAGTCAATTTCCGCCGCCTCCGCCAATGTTGTGCACCGATAAAGATACGAACCAAGCCATTCCTCCAGTTCCGCCGCCAATGCTTCATCGGATAAATCGGGTATTTCTTCCTCCGGAAGCCATTTTCGCAAGAAAAGCGCTCTCGCTTGTACCTCACAGGCCCTTTGTGACCATTGGAGACGCCGGATGCCCTCCGTACGAATCCCCTGGCACAAACACGATAAAACCTGCCCGTAATCCGGATTTTGAAGAGGTCGCTCGCGTACCGTGATCGCCCCCAGAGATTCCCGCTCCACAACATCGACTCGCAAAAGTCTCGGATTCCACGTCAAAACCTCGCTTTTCCGGAACGAGGCACCATAGAGCCGCAAAACCGACTCCCAAGAAATGCCCGCCGCCAACCGGATCGTGCCGTCTGCATCGCTATCCTCAATTTCCGCAACGACAATCCACTCCGATTGCGCGAGCGCATCATTCGGTGGCAACTTTGCGCCACGTCCCCCCAAAAGCCGATAGCGACCTTGATCTCGGGCTAGGGCTCGCCGCCGGGCAATCCGGTCTGGATACGCATACGCCAACAATTCCCCGGTTCCGCATGCCCTATTTTCCTGTTTTTTCGTTGAAGTGCGCATGCGCGAAGCGGCATGCTCCCACGTACGCGCCAACTCGCGAACACGTGCCCGTACCGCAGGCGAAATCTCCCGCTCGCTTTCTTCCAATTCCAGCAAAAGGACTTCCACATTCGTGCTTCCGCGCAAAGCCGCACTCGCCCCTTCGGAAAGCGCCGCCGCAAGCAGACATGCCGTACGGAGCGGCTTATCTCCCTCTGCCAAAGCCGCTAGAATCGTCTGCGCCAAACGCGGGTGCATGCCAAATCGCAATAAATCGCGTCCATGCGGGGTTAACGCTCCCGCTCCGTCAAGCGCCCCCAATAGGTGCAACAATTCCGTGGCCTGCTTCCATGCCAAAGGCGGCGGCATCGTCGGCCACGGCAGACTCTTGCCGGAGGAATCCCCCCAATCCGCACAGGCAAGGACCAGATCGGCCAAATCCGCCGAGAGGATTTCCGGTTGAGCCGCCTCTGCCAGTCTGCGATCCTCTTCTTCGCTCCATAACCGGTAACAAAAACCTTTGCCAAGCCGTCCCGCACGCCCCGTCCGCTGGTCGGCACGATCCCGCGAAATGCGGATTGTCTCCAAATGGCTCATGCCAGTCGCAGGCGAAAACCGCGAGACTCTCGCATAGCCGCT
Organism: Kiritimatiellia bacterium; assembly: GCA_051884735.1. Taxonomy (GTDB): domain Bacteria; phylum Verrucomicrobiota; class Kiritimatiellia; order RFP12; family UBA3636; genus JAEDLN01. The sequence goes on from JBJEVW010000203.1 coordinate 5,663, forward strand.
GTCCACAACACAGGTTATGCCTTCAATGGTGAGCGATGATTCTGCAATGGAGGTCGCCAATACGACTTTGCGGCGCCCCGTCGCACAAGGGCGCAATGCCGCATCCTGTCGCGCCCGAGGAAGCGCCGCATAGAGCGGCATCAAATCAACACCGTCAGGAAGCGCATGAGGAGCAGACAGGATCTCGGCACACGCCCGAATCTCGCCTTCGCCAGGCAAAAAGGCCAGGATGGAGCCGTCGTGCTCCACACACGCACGCCGAATACCGACCGCTACTTGCTCCGCGATCCGCGGATACCGGTTTCGCAACGGCAAAAATACCGTCTCTACAGGGTATAACCGCCCCGATGCCTCGATGACAGGCGTCCCTTCGCCCAAAAAATGCGACACGTCCGGTAAATGCAGCGTGGCCGACATGATCAACAGCCGCAAATCCGGTCGCAGGGCGCGGCTCGCATCCAACGCCAACGCCAGCCCGAAATCAGCTTGCAGACTCCGTTCGTGAAATTCATCGAACAAAATGGCGCCGACATCCGACAGCTCCGGATCCTCCAAAAGCCGACGGGTCAACAACCCTTCGGTCAACACGAGAATTCGCGTCCTGGCCGTGGCACACCTTTCCATCCGGACCTGGTAACCGACCGTTTCGCCGGGCTGTTCGCCAAGCAGTTCCGCCATGCGCCAGGCCGCCGCCCGGGCCGCCATGCGGCGCGGCTCCAAAAGCAGAATCTTGCGCCCCGCAAGCCAAGGCTCCGTCAAGAGTGCCAACGGCGCCAATGTCGTTTTTCCGGAGCCGGCTGGCGCCCGCAAAATCGCCCCCGTATGCGCACGAAGCGTTTCGCAGAGGCGCGGCAGAACTTCCGCAACAGGATAGGCGGGGAACAACATGGCGGGAACAGAACGATTGACGAGAATGTGGAATATGCTAGGACTTTAGGACGGCGGCAATTTGCTGGCGCGAAAGCGCGGCTTCCCGGAAAATCCGAATCTCGCCGCCATCCATGATACGGACAACCGTGGAAGAGCGCGAATCCGGCCGACATGAACCGCCATCCACGACAAAGTCCGCTCCGGGAATCTCCGCCATAGCGGCTTGCGCCGTCAGGGTATCGGGATCGCCGCTGCGATTGGCGCTCGTGCAACGCAAGAGCCCGCCCGCAAGTCGGCATATCGTCCGCGCCGTTGCGTCCGCCGGCACACGAAAGCCCTCCGTCCCGTGAATGGATTCCGGCACACGAACCACCAACGTGAGCGCCCCGGGCCAAAAAGCCTTCGCCAACTTTCGCTCTTCCCTGGATAATGCATGCCCCGAACAACGTTCCACCGCCGCAACATCGGCACAGAGCAACTGATTCGGTTTCTTCGGATCGCGCCCTTTGGCTGCGATGATGCGCGACAGCGCCGCATTGTCGCCCGGCGCGGCGATAACCCCATACACCGTATCGGTCGGAATGATGCCAATCCCGCCCCGAAACAGCATCTCGCGAATCGCCGCTTCGTCCGCTTCCGTGAGCGGAGCACGAAAAACCTGCATGTCGTCCGCCTCCTTATTTCCTCGCCGCGTGAATGCTCAGCAGAAAACCGAGCGCAAGCGACAAAAAGGCGCTCATCAAAACCCGGAACTCAGGCGGCAGACAGAAGGTGACGGTATGCGCGGGAATCCAAAACCAGACAATCGTTTTCGGCAAAAACGTCCCCCACACCTGCGCCGGCAAGCCCGCAAAAAATGTCGCGCCGGCCACCGGCTTGCGAGCCGCAATCGAAACATTGAACCACTCGTGCGCCAACATCATCGGATAACAGAAAATCAAGTTGCACCAAAGCGAAATGCTAAATCCCGTACGAACATTCTCCCAGAAATCCATCTCCGCATACGGCTTCGGCGAGGCAAACCACAATCCTTGCCGGGATATCGCTTGCACCCCCGTTGCAAAAAGCGCAAAGACAAGTGTGAATAGCATTCCGTAAAGACCCCATACCAAAAACTTGGGGAACAGATCGGGCGTATGCCAACGCCCCGTCTTCATGCGTGCTTTCAACAATTCGCCAAATGTCGCCAAAATGCCGACTTTCAAGAAACCCGTCAAATAGGGATATGCCTGTACGACTCCGCCAAACCGGTGCAAACCCGCCAGTTTGCCGGAAAAACAGTCTTTCGACACCGGCATCCACCGGATGACGCCCCCCTCCGTCATTCCCCACGGAAACAGGAGGACGAGCAAACAGACCAAAAGGAAGAATGCAACGGCAATGCAATCGGAGCGTTTCATGGCACTTGGCTGGATTTGGGTTGATGAAACAGATGAACCGGTTAATAGAATAAGGCGATCTTCCGGGCCGCCTCATCCCATGTGAAGGAACTTCCGCGGGAAAGTCCCGCTTTTTGCAGGTGTTGCAATATCTCCGGATGCAACAACAAATCGGCGATGTTATCGCCTAGGCGAGTTGCGAAATCGGCATCCGACTGGAGCGGGACGACGCGCGCAGCTTCGCCGGCAATTTCAGCGGCCGAACCGCCATCCGTGCATAGCACCGGCAACCCGCTCCGCATGGCTTCAACCAACTGAAGTCCAAATCCTTCGTAGCAAGATGGATGCACCAGCAAATCCGCTGTGCGATACAATTCGACAAGCTGACGAAACGGAAGCGCCCCCGCAAATTCGACGAGGTCGGCAATGCCTAGATTCCGCGCCTGTTGCATCGCTTCCGGGTACCGCTCGTCCGATGGCCCCGCAATGACGAGCCGGACCGGAAACGGAAGCGACTTGTATATCCTCGCAAAGGCCTGCACCAACACCGGAATGTTTTTGTACGGATCCATACGCCCGACATACAGAAGCGCGCGTGGCGAATGGTCGGAAAGCGCTCGGATCGGCGTACGGCCATCCGCATGGAAGGCTTCGTCCACGCCATTGTATACGACATGAATTCGCGCCAGATCGTTTTCCGCAAGCGCCAGCTCCCGCGTCAAGTCGCGCCGTGAACACTGGCTGACCGTCAGAAGCACATCGGCTCTTCGCGCCGCCTGGCGAAGGCACATGCGATACGTTTCGCGCATTTTCGCCGTGCGCGAAGAGGGTGCATAATCCGGAACCACAAGCGGTATTACATCGTGAATCGTCGCAAGGCAACGAATGCGGCCGGGGCGCCCTGCCGGAAACGCGAGAAAGGGAATCTGAAAATTCGGAGCATGAAACAACGTGCACCTCCAACGGCGCAACAACAACGGCAACAGAAGCTGCGACCACGGCGAAAAGGGTCCGTAAGAAAGCATCTCGAACCGCACGCGATCACCCGCAGCCGAAAGGCTTTTTGCAAGGCTTTCGCGTATCTTCTCGTCTTGGCAGATGACGATAAAGCGATAATCCGGCCGCAAAAACGGCAGACGCAAAATAAGTTCGCGCGCGCAGACGCCAATACCTGAAGGTGTCGGCTTGATCCAACGGGCATCAAAAACGGCAATCGGTTCGCGCTTTCTGCTCCTCATCCGTTGGCCACCTTCCGATAGAGGTCGAGCGTCTGGCGGACACACCGTTCCCACGTGAAACTGCGCGCATGCGCAATTCCTTGCTCGCGCCGTGCATCCAGCTCCAGTTGCGTGGAACGCAAGACCAAGAGCGCCGCTTGCGCCCACTCGTCCGCATCGAAGCCTTTGACAATCGTTGCCGCATCTCCCAACACCTCGGGAAGAGACCCTCCGTCCGAGGAAAGTACCGGCGTCCCGCATGCCATCGCCTCCAAGGGCGGAAATCCAAAGCCTTCATAGTGGCTCGGTGTCACGTAGAGCGATGCCGCCGTATAAAGTGCCGTCAGCCCTCCGTCCGGAACATAGCGGACATAATGGAACTGCTTCGGAAAACGCGTATTCTCGAAACGCGCAAAAATCGGATCATAGCGCCATCCCAGCGCTCCCGATACCACCAAATCATACCCTTCCGGCGCCAGACGCTCAAAAACATCGACCAGAAATTCCAAATTCTTGCGCGGCTCAATCGTGCCGACCGTCAATAAAAACGGTCGCGTCAATCCCAATTGCCGCTTGATCTCCTGAACCGCCTCCGGCGACGCCGGCGAGAAATCCGCACCAATGCCGGGATAGGTGACAAAGACCTTCCCTCTCGCATACGGATGAATCTCTTCGATCTCGCGCTTCGAAAATTCCGAAATGGTCAACACCGCATCCGATGCCTGGATCGAACGCCCTACCCCTTTCTTCAAAACAAAGCAGTTGTACTCCGAAGCATACTGCGGATACCGCTCGTAACTCATGTCGTGAACGGTCGTAATGACTTTTCCGCGCGTAACTGGCCGGGCAAAAAAATTCGTGAAATGGAAGAGGTCTGCACGACCCGAAAACCAATCGAAAGGTGGCGTGTTGTACCGCGTCCAGGAATGCTGCAGGAATCCGCCCGGGAAAAGCCGAAAGGCTCTAGCCTCCGCCCCCTCAACCGGCGATTGCGGCAATTTCCGGCGAAAATCGCAGTAGAAAAGGCGCAACGACTCCTCCGGCTTCAACATGGGAACCATGCTGCCGGCCAGAATCTTCGTATATCGCCCGATTCCGGCCAACTGCGTTACGGCAGGTTGATAATCCAAACAAAATGTTCTCATACTGTCGAAAGAATAGCAAACACCGGCAAACAACGCCACTCCTCATGTCCGCAAGCCCAAAATCACCCTCGCCAAAAACAAAAAACCGCCCGATGATCGAGCGGATTTTGTTTGGCACCTCCACGGGGAATCGAACCCCGATTACTAGGATGAGAACCTGGCGTCCTAACCGTTAGACGATAGAGGCGTATCGGAATACGCCAAACGATAGCAAAAGTAGGTTATTTTGACAATACCATTTTCAAAATTCAACGCGAAAACAATTATTTTCGCTTTCAAAAGACGCTTTTCACACTACTCGCATGTGCGCTCTGGCTTCATGGAATACGTTGGCAGACTCGCCATTCGACCGTCAGTCCAACGCAGGTTCCTCTACGCCGGGACCAAGGGTGAAGAGGATCACAACCACCATGCTGGGGATGTCGCGAGTTTGTTCAAATGCCCCCGAAACAACAATGCGGTTACTTATTGCAGATTACGCACCAATATCCCCCCCCTTTTTTTTTTTTTTGGGGGGGGGGGGGAGGAGGAGAGGATGAATGCGCATTATCCGTGCGAAAACTCCTTTCGGATGTTGATTGCCGCCATTATGGTGGAATCCGGGAAAAATTCTAACCTTTTCTTTTTGTCTAGCGGAAATCTTTTTCGCCAGTTTTTTTTTCAGGTGAAATTGAAAACCTGGGATCATTTATCCCGGATTTTCCCGCGATAAGGGTGAAAATTACGTTTATCTTGCTTTTCTCCCGACTTTAGCCCATAATCATGTTGCTTTTTGACAACTTCCGTTTTAGAGATTCTTCATGTCCAGCAATATACTCTTGGCACTTGTTTCCTTCGTATTCTTTACGGCCCTCGTTGGCCTATTGACGTGGTGGAAAAGTCGCGGCGAAGACCGCTCCACCAATAGCGGATTCTTTTTGGCCGGACGTTCCTTGACCTTTCCTTTTATTGCGGCTTCTCTCCTGTTGACCAATCTGTC
>JBJEVW010000204.1:0-2709 GCA_051884735.1 Kiritimatiellia bacterium
AGACCTCCAAGATGGCGTTGGCTACATTAGTCGACCGGAGGAAGGTGCCGTAGACTCGGTCGAAATTGGTCTTCGGGTGATATGTCGCTTCGACGTAGGTCCCCGTGAAATGGCTCATGTCGGCCCACAACCCCGAATAGGTGGGCGTATCGTGGACAATGCGTCCACCACCCGAAATGGTGCACCCCGACGTGAAGGAAAGCGTCGTGCCGTTGATGCTCGTCGAGACATCATTCATGTTCATGATGCGGAGTTCCTTCCCCTCGGGCAAAATGACATCGACATTGGTGAACTTGGCAAAAATTCTTCGCATCGTGTTGCTCGCCGCATTTCCGTAGCCGCCATCAATGATCAGCCCTTGCGACAAGTCGCACAAGAGACGCTTTTCTTGCCACGTCCCCGAATTGCCGCGTCCGATTGAAAGCCAGACGGTTTTGTCTTTGATTTGGCTGGAGCAGAATTGAATCCGGGGAATGCTTCCGTCGCTCTTGGCAAACCGCATCACGTTCGTGACCGGACCGCCATCGCTCTGGTTGGCCAAATCGATAGTGCCTTCATTGACAAGATAGCTATTGAGCGATCCCTTGTAGATTTCCCCGAGAACGATGTCGGGCGCATTTTCATCGGTGCCGAACCCGAATGTCTTCCCGTTCTCCGTGCCATTCCGGTGGAGAATCATCGCTACGTCGTCCACGTTGTGCGGATAATCGACACCGGTCAACGATGCGTCGTTGAGGCAAACCCAGTTCGCCGGATCGCGCCATAGGTTGTTTTTCTCGGTCCAAAGGAAGACCTTGCCTTCTCCGGCCGGAACCGGCGGTACCACGAGCGGCACGGAGGAAACGATGATATTGGTCGAACCGGCCGGATCCAACTTGTGAAGAACCACGGCCGTGCCGCCGGCCTTGAGCAATTTGATGGTCCGCCCGTCGCTCTGCAACTCGCCGACCGTCTCATTCGCCACAAAATACGATTCAAGAGAATTGGAAAGTTCCGGCAGCGTGACGGTTTCGCCCGCTTTCGGAAAGAAATTTCTGCAGTCGGAAAGCCCCCCCGCAAGATAAGCGTTCGTGCCTCCGGTCAGCATGGTTTCAACCGTTGCGGGATAGGCAACGCCCTCATACTCGCTGTTCACCGAATAGACGGCCTTTTTCTGCGCACCCGACTCGATTTCGATGAATGCCGGACAGGAAAGCGTAGAAGCACCCTCCTCGATTGTCCATGTCTGGACCGTTACGCCATCGACGGAAAGCGTAACCGTTCCGGTCACGCCATCGCATATTTCCGACAAGGTCATGGAAATGGTGGAGCCACCATCGGATGCGATAACCGAAATGTCAGACGGAACGAACGGTTGAGGCCTTGTGGAAAAAGCTAAAGCATCCGAGTAGGCGATTAACGCCCAGGTATTGACCGCCTTGGCCCGCACCCAGTAATCCGTTCCCGGTTCGAGATCCTCTGCCGTGGCGGTGATGTTTTGCGGAAGATCGCCTAAAACGGACGAAAGTGGAACGATGATGCTCTGCGCAAAATCGGACGTCTTGGAGATTTCCAACATAATGTCCGCCGTAGACGAACCTGCGCCGTAGTCCTCGAATTGCAGCTGGCATTCCATCGTCTTGAAACTCCGTTGCAGCAAGCTGAAATACAGGAACCGGCCAGGTTCGGGATTGAGTATCGTGAAGGAAACGGCATCCGAAGTCGCCGAATGGCCTTGATCGTTGACAGCCTCGAGTGTCGCCCAATAGGTGGTATTGGTCACAAGTCCATCAACCGTGCAGGAAACCGTCTGTGCCGAATCAAGCCCTTCCGCGACGGATACGGCTTTCACGGCTTGCGTGAGACCCGCATCGCCCCATATGGTCAACTCCATAGAGACGGTCGTTGCACCGCTGCCAAGCCCTCCTAACGTCGCCGCAAAGTCGGCTCCGGTATACGATACGGAGCTGACGGCTAGATTCACGACGGGATTGACTTCCATCGAAAACGGCTGCGAGTACTCGATGAAATCCACCCCGTTGGCTTCCTTGCCCTTGACGACCGCCCGGACCATCGGGATATAACCGCTTTCCGGCAACGGAAACTCGAGTGTCACCGTCTGCGTGCCGCCTGAAATCGCCTTCACGGTGCTGTTCGCCCAATCGGACGTCCGGTGATCGCCGCGATCAACTTCATCAAAGAGAATCAAGGCCTCGCAATCGGTCGCATCCTCAGGAAGCGTCAAGTTGAGCGTTGCGGAATAGGCCGTTTCCGTCTCGCCATACGTCGTGACCGTCAGCCAGGACTCGGGCAGCTCGTAATAGAGCGTTTCGCAAGTGCCTGAATCCTGAAAAACCATCCACGGTTCGGTACCCTTGGTCAATGTGCCGGTATTGGTGACGCCGTTGGTATTGTAGGCCAAACCCCAGTACTCGCTTTTTGTAGGCCCCTTGCCGCCAGACCAGTCCCACGTGTAGGCATAGAAATCGACCCAACCGGTCGTCTCCGGCGTGTAGGATTCACACACCGTTTTGTTGTACCCGGAAGTAGTGCCGGGCGAAGCGACCTTCGTTCCGTTCTCGCCACCGAAGAAGACGCACGCGCCATCGTCGCATTTTGAATAGATGGTATACTTGACCCCGCCTTCCATCCACAGACGCCCCTGATAGCCGTAGGTCGTCTTGTCATTCCATGTCCACTCAATGCCGGACAAAGAACTGGTCAAAGACG
>JBJEVW010000205.1:0-11126 GCA_051884735.1 Kiritimatiellia bacterium
TCCCCGGAAAGAAGCCTAGCCCTTTCCCGTGCCGGAGGTCTCGGCTTCTAGCACGGAAAAACACCGCTCGCATTCCAACCCACGGCTTTCGTTTTGGTCATCCAATTCCTGTTTTCCCTATGAGCAACATCCATCCAACCGCTATTATCGATCCGCACGCAAAAATCGGCGAAAATGTTGAAATCGGACCTTATGCCATCATCGGACCGGATGTCACCCTAGGAGACGGATGCATCATCCACGCCCATGCCGTCATCGATGGCAACACTTCTCTCGGAAAGGATTGCCAGGTCTTCGAAAGCGCCCATATCGGCGGCAAAACCCAGGACTTGAAGTTCAAAGAGGGAAACAAGACCTTCGTCAAAATCGGGGATCGCACGGTGTTGCGCGAATTCACGACCGTCAACTGCGGCACGAACGACGGCGAATCCACGATCATCGGCGACGACTGCCTTCTGATGGCCTACTGCCATGTCGCCCACGGATGCGTATTCGGGAACCATATCATCGTCTCCAACGCAACGCAGTTTGCCGGCGAAGTGCATGTCGGCGATTGGGCCGTCATCTCCGGCCTCGTCGGATGCCACCAATTTGTCCGTATCGGTTGCCATGCCATGGTCGGCGGCGGAACCCTCATCAAACAGGACGTCGCCCCCTACTTCATCACCGATGGCGGCGGTGGCAACGGCGTGCATGCCTACGATGTCAACCACGTCGGCCTTCGCCGCCGCGGCTTCGCCGATGAAACAATCCGCGCCCTACACACGGCATGCCGGATTCTCTGCCACTCCGGACTCACCGTTTCCGCCGCCATCGAACAAATCCGCAAAGAACTTCCGGAGCTCCCGGAAATCAATACGCTGATTGAGTTCTTCCAGACGACAAAACGCGGCGTTATTCGCTAAGCGTTTCCAGATCCGCCCTGTCCCTCGCGCCCTCGACACGGCGCCCGTTCCCGGTCGGGCGGATTTTCCTCATGCGCGCACGGGCGCACGCGTCGCGCACGAAACAAACGCAACCTTCCCAGCAAGACTCTTTCCATGTCATACGCTTCAAAACACTTTTGGCTGACCATACTCGTGTGTGCTTTCGGAACGGCAAACATCGCCCTCTGCGCCGCTTCGCAAAACGAGGAAACAAACCGGCTTCTCTCCGTCTTGCCGCCCGTCTCCCGTGCAACGTCGCAGGCGACCGCCTCTTCCGTTGGAGAGAACCCCACACCCGGAACGCCGGCAACCGCCCCCGCGCCCGTTGGACAAGACTTGATCTCCTTCACGTTCGAACGCGTCAATATCCGCGTTTTCACACAGGTCGTCGGCGTCTTTACCAAACGCCGCATCGTCGTTTCCGATGAGATCGACGGCACCATCACGGTCGTCTCCCCGCCCGTCTCCCGCGAGGAAGCCTACGCCCTCTATGCCAAGGTACTCGAATCATCCGGCTACACGCTCGTCAACGAGGACGGCATCGACCGCGTCGTCCGCCTCCAGAATACACGCCCCGCACAAATGGGCTCGATCGTCGGCGATGAAGGAAAGGTGCCCGAAAACGGTCTCGTCACCCGCATCCTCCATCTGGTCCATGTTTCCGCCGATGATATGCGCAAAATGCTCGAGACGCATCTCGGCCGCAAGGACGCAATCTCCGTCTTGCAGGAAACCAACCACCTGATCATTACCGACACCGCCGCCACCATCCGCCGCATCGAACAACTCGTTTCCCAACTCGACGTCCCCGGCATGGCGCGCGTGACCGAGGTCATCGCCCTCCAACACGCCGATGCCACAAAGCTGGCTCGCCAAATCGACGCGATTTTCTCCGAAAACCCCAGCCGGGCCAATCAGCTGCTTACCCGCATTCCCGCAACGCCCGGCTCCGCCAATACCCTTCCCGCCCTGCGTCCGCCGTCCATCGTGCCGGCCGAACACTCCAACAGCATCATCGTCTCCGGTTCGCAACTCCAAATCCAGAAGGTGCAGGCCCTCGTCAAGGAACTCGATGTCTCCGCCGCTACCGGTCACTCCCGTTTCAATGTCATCGAACTGCAATACCTCAATGCCGTCGATCTGGCGAAGAACATTACGACACTTCTTGAAAAATTCGCCGCCGGAAATACCGATTCGTCTCTCCTTCGCCGAATCTCGGTGGAAGCCGTGGAAAAATCCAACGCCATCATCGTCAACGCGGCTCCGGAAGATTTCCGCGAGGTGCAAAACCTCGTCCAAACGCTCGACGTGCGCCCGCGCCAAGTCCATATCTCCGTCCTCATCGCAGAGGTGACCGACGGCGATGCCGAAACGCTCGGCATCCAGCTGACCGGAATCAAACTCCCCAAAAACGTCGGTGGCACCGGTTTTGGTCTGGCCTCCCGTTTCACCGATGAAACCGCAGCCGGATCGGGCCTTATGAGCTCTTTGTCCCAATCTCTTTTCGGCCAGGGTCTCACCGTCGGAATCGCCCACGGCTCCCGCCTGAACGAAAACGGCGAAGTCGTCTCCGATTACCCGGCCGTCTTCAATGTCGATGCCCTCAAACAACGCTCCAACGTCAAAATCCTCGCCAATCCTACCCTCGGCGCCCAAAACAACACCAAGGCCGAAGTTTCCATCGTCGACAATATCCCGATGACCGAAGCAACGATTTCCGGCACCGGAGCCGATCGCGATGTCATCCAGAACATTACCCGCTACGATGTCGGCGTTAAACTCAACCTCACGCCACACATTATCCCCGGAGGCCAAGTCCAAATCGAACTCGAGCCTTCCATCGAGGCGGTAACCGAAAACGGAAATTCCAGCGATTACGCTCCCACCATCTCTAAACGCTCCGTCAAAACCACCATGACCGTCCCCGATGGCGAAACCATCGTCATCGCAGGCCTCTCCCGGACCGACAAGACGAACCTCAAGCGCAAAATCCCGCTCCTCGGGGATATCCCGCTCCTCGGTTGGCTCTTCCGCTGGAATTCGGAGTCGGAACAGAAAACCAATATCCTCATTTTTGTCACGCCTACCGTCATGGACTCCCAAGAGGATGCCGCCCAAATCCGCTCTTCTCTCGAAACCCGAACCGGCATCTCGGCAAAGGCCGCCGGCGAAGAACTCGCCGTCCCCGAATCTCCGGCAATCGATTCCGCCAAAACCTCTGCGCCCCAAAAGCCCTAAACGCCAACAAGCCCCTTTTCCATGCAGTTCGTCACCCCGCTCCTCCTGTTGGGCGTTCTGGCTATCGCCATCCCCATTATCATCCATTTGCTGACCCGCAAGAACTCCAGACGGATTTTCTGGGGAGCCATGCTCTTCCTCTCCGCAGCCATGAAGAAGCGGAAACGCTCCGTCCTGCTCGAGGAAATCCTGCTGCTGGCAACTCGCTGCCTGATCCCCGTCATGGCGGCTTTGGCGCTCGCCCGCCCGTTCGTGACGCCCGACTCGGAGGTGCCGTGGGGTCTCGTCCTCCCCGCCATCCTTCTTTCCGCCGTTCTCTTTGGCGCTCGCTTCGCGCTTTGGCATTATCCGAAATGGCGCCGCATCACCCTCGCCGCCGCCATCGTTCTCGCCCTCTTTTCCGCCATTTCCATCCTCTTCGAACATCGCCTGAACCTGAAACGCTTCGGCGGCGGTTCCCGCCGCGATGTCGTCCTTGTCATCGACGGCTCCGCTTCCATGTGCATGCCCGGTTCCGATGGCAAAACCAATTTCGAAAATGCCGTCGAGGAAGCCGCTAAATACGTCGAGGAGGCCCCGCGCGGCACCTCTTTCTCCGTCATCCTCGGCGGACCCGCTCCCGACGTCCTCGTCCCCGTCCCCATCTCCGATCGCCGCATTCTCCGCGAAACGTTCCAGCAACTTCGCCCGACGCAGGGTACGATGAACGCTCCGGCCGCAATCGCCGCCGCAGCGGTCTCCCTCTCCGCCGGCTCCAACCCGGCTCGCCAAATCGTCATCATCGGCGACGGACAGGCCGTCGGATGGGGCCTCGAATCGTCCGGTCGCCTCGAATCCCTTCGCGCGATCCTCGGCCAACTCAATCCGCGCCCCCGTATCGTTTGGCGTACGCTCCCCCTCCCCGCTACCGTGCGGAATCTCGCGGTGTCCAATATCGCCCTTTCGCGCAATCCCGTTGGCACCGACCGCGAGGTCGCCATTCGCGTGACCGTCGAAAACGCCGGTACCGAGGCCGTCACGCCGGACTCCGTGTCCGTTCGCGTCGGCTCCAAAACCCTCGCCGATACTTCCGCCCGCCAACTCGAACCCGGCGCCTCCCAAACCTTCGACTTCCACTATCGGTTCGAATCCCCAGGCGCGTCCGTCATCACCGCAACCGTCGAATCCAAAGACGATATGCCCGCCGATGATACCGCCCGCCTCGTCGTTCCCGTTCTCGACACGCTGCGCGTCTTGATCGTCGATGGCGACGCTCCCGTCGCCGCCGAAGAACGCGGCTCCACCTACGTCTCCCTCGCCCTTCGCCCCGATCTGGTCAAGGCCGTGGCCGGTCAAAAACGCGATTTTCTCCTCGAAACGACCGTGGAAGATGTGATGCGGGCCGCCTCCCGAACCGATTTCTCCGCTTTCTCCGTGGTCGTCCTCTGCAATGTGGCCCGCCTCTCCGATGCCTCCATGGCCGCCCTTTCCGCTCACGTCCGCAAGGGAGCCGGTCTCTTCCTCATCCCCGGCCACAAGGCGCAGCCTGATGTCTACAACAATTGGTCCGATGCCGGCGAAGAGGTGCTTCCGTTGAAACTTGGGCGCTGGATCGTCAATCCCCCCAATTCCCCGACACTCCCGCTGATCGATACCGCCTCCTTCAACCACGATGCCCTCGCCCTTCTCCGGACTTCGCGCGAACTCCGCCGGATCGCACCTCTCCGTCTCTGGCAACTGCTCCCCGCTCCTTCGCCCGTGCCGACAACCATCGCCTCCCTCAACGACGGCACCCCGCTCTTCGGCATGAAAACCCTCGGCCTCGGTACCGTCGCCCTTTCCGCCGTCCCATTCGATCCCGCATCCTCCGATCTTCCCCTGCGCAGCACATTCGTCCCGCTCCTCCACGAACTGGTCTATCATATCGCCCGCCCCGTCTCGCCGGAACTCAATGTCATCCCCATGGATTCCGCCGAAATCCGCCTCATGACCGGCCGCCCCGACTACGATCCGCGCCGATACGCCCAGCCCGGAAAACCGCAGCCGCAAACGCCGCCGCCTTCCGCAACATGGCACGAAATCTGCAATATCACAAGCCCGCGCGGCGAACGCTTCCATGGACAGCTGAAATTCTCCCCGGATGGAACATTCCTCGTCATCGACCGGGCTATTCTCCCCGGTCTCTATACGGTTTCTTCCTCCAATCCAAACGGCTTCCCGAAAAAAATGGCGCCCGTTCTTACCCAAACAGGAGAAATCGCCATCCAGGTCAAATCCGGTATCGAGGAATCTTCTCTCTTCGTCCTCTCCGCCGAACAAAGCTCCCTCCTCCTCGACAATTTGCAGCTGACGGTCGCAACGCGAAAGGAAGATATTCTCCAACTTCTCAAGGGCTCCGCTTTCGGTTCCGAAATTTGGCGGACTTTCGCCATTTTTCTCCTCGCACTCCTCATCGCCGAGGTCGCCCTTACGCGCTGGATCGCCATTCGCCGCCGCTCCGGTGAACAGATTGATGTCGATTTCACCAACGAAGGTGAACTCGGAAAGGCCTCCTTCAAAGAGGCGCTTTCCATGCTCCATAACCAATAAATCCCCGCGTTTGCTTTTGTCGCTCGCCCATGAAGCAAGATGATCCGCAAATTCCTCTCTGGAACGCGCCCGTTCCAGGCGATTTCCAGCCTACCCTGCAACCCTATGTTCTTGAGGGCGCTGAACCGCGTCCTTTCCTGCTTGTCATTCCCGGTGGCGGATACTGCGCACGCATGGATTCTTACGAGGGCGAAGATATCTGCACCCATTTCAACAAGCTGGGTCTCCATGCCGGTCTCTTGCGCTACCGCTTCCACCCGCAAGCCCATTTTCCCGAGCCGATGCGCGATCTGGCACGCGCCATCCGCATGGTGCGCGCGCACGCAAAGGATTGGAATGTCGATTCCAAGCGAATCGGCGTCTGCGGTTTCTCCGCCGGCGGCCACTTGGCGGCATGGGGTAGCGTGAAAGGAGATACGGTCGATTCGCTTGCCGGTGACGACGCCGACGCATTTTCCCCGATTCCCGATTTTACCGTTCTCGCCTATCCTGTCATCAATGGGCTCGATCATCCGCATGTCGGCTCCTTTGTCAATTTAATCGGTGCCGAACATCCGACGCATGAACAACTCTTCAACATGAGCGCCGACCGTTTCGTAACCCCCGAAACGCCGCCGGTTTTCATTTGGTGCACCGCCGAGGATCGGACCGTCCCCTGGCAGAACACCGCCGCATACGCAACCGCATGCCTGACCGCCGGCGTCCAGACTTCTCTCCATATCTTCCCCTACGGCGGTCATGGCCTCCACCTCGGCCCGGGAACCCAAGACATCTCTACCTGGCCCGCACTCGCCGCCACATTCATCAAAACCTTCCGGACCGCTCCCTAACCCGATGACCGCCCCCACCCCCTCATCCGGGTCTCCCGCCACGCCGCCTTCGCCCCGTCGCCTCCAAATCATGATTTGCGCAGGCGAAATCTCGGGCGATCTCTACGGCGCCGCGCTCGTGCGCCAACTGCGCGCGCAATTGCCGGATGCTTCCCTTTCTTTCTTTGGAATCGGGGGCGATCAAATGCGCGAAGAGGGAGTGGAACTGCTTGCACACGCGTCGCAGACCGGTGTCATCGGTTTCTGGGAGGTGCTCAAACGAATCCGCTTCTTTTCGAGGCTCCTCAATACCCTTGTCAAACAGATGGCCGCCCGAAAGCCGGATCTGCTCCTGACCATCGACTACCCGGGCATGAATCTGCGCCTCGCCAAAAAGGCAAAGACCCTCGGCATCCGCGCCGTGCACTATGTTTGCCCGCAAGTCTGGGCGTGGCACCGGGACCGGATTCCGAAAATCGCCGCTAGCGTCGATCAGCTGATCTGCCTGTTCCCGTTCGAGCCCAAACTCTTCGAAGGCCTCGGTCTGGATGTCCGCTTTGTCGGCCATCCTCTCGTCGACCAAATCGAAGCATTCCGCGCAACACCACATCAGCCGCTCCCATGGGGCCCCGGCCATAAAATCGCGCTCTTCGCCGGTTCCCGCCGCAACGAGGTGACGCGCCTCCTGCCCGATATTCTCGCCGGCGCCAAACTGGCCGAGAAAAAACTCGGTCCTTGCTCCTTCCTGCTTCCCGTGCCGACCGAGGAGCGCGCCGACGATGTCCGCGCTCTCCTCAAACGCATTCCCGACAAGCCAAGCTGCGTTGAGGTGCTTGTCGGCAATTCCCGTCAAGTTCTCGAAGAGGCTGAAGCCGCTGTCGTCAAAAGCGGCACTTCAACCCTTGAGGCGACCTTGCTGGATTGCCCGTTTCTCATCGTCTATCGCGTCAGCTACTCGACCTACGCCATCATGAAACACTTGCTGACCGGCGTGCGATTCATCGGTCTGGTCAATATCGTGCCCGATAAACCAATCTGCAAAGAGCTGATCCAATCCAATCTGACGCCAAAGGCCATCTGCGACGAACTTGTCGCCCTCGTCAACGATAAAAACTGCCGAACACGCCAAAAGGCCGGCCTCGCGGAAGTGCGCGCCCTCCTCGGCTCCGCCGGCGCCACCGCCCGGGCCGCCGCCTTGATCGCCGCCCCCTTGAAGCAACGCCCTTGACGCTCGCCACCCCTCGTCTCGCCCCGCTTGCCCTCACGCCCCAAGTCCCCATGGCACAGTGTGCCACGCTTCCAGCATACGGCTTCGACAATTGGGACATTGTGTCGCAAATGGACGCGCAAAAATGCCGTTTTTGGCAGTGGTACGGTTTCTGCTACCGCGAAAATACACCGGTTTTTGCCCGGTTTTCAAAAATACACCCGAATTGCAAGGAGTCTCATCATGGTTTTCGATCCGCTTTATTTTGTCTTCCTCCTTCCGGCTGTCATTCTCTCCCTCTTCTTCTCGGCTCGCGTCAAATCGACATTTGCAAAATACAGCAAGGTAAGGGCTGCATCCGGATATACGGGTGCCCAGGCCGCCCTCAAAATGCTCGAACGCTCCGGCGTCACAAATGTTTCCGTCCGCCGGATCGATGGTATGCTGACGGATAACTACAACCCGGTGACACGCGTGCTTTCCCTTTCCTCCGACGTCTACAACGGCACGTCGCTCGCCGCCCTCGGCGTGGCTTGCCATGAGGCGGGCCATGCCCTCCAGCACGCCGAAGGCTATCGCTGGCTCGGTCTTCGCACCGCTCTCGTTCCCGTCGTTTCCTTCGGTAGCCAACTTCCCGTCTATATCATCTTGTTCGGCGCACTCTTCAACTCGATGAATCTGATTTGGATCGGAATCATCCTATTTTCCTCCGTTGTCCTCTTTTCGCTCGTTACGCTCCCTGTCGAGTGGAACGCATCCGCACGCGCGAAAAAACGCCTCGTCGCTTGTGGCCTCCTCGCCCCCTCCGAAGTACAGGGCGCCGGCGAGGTCCTCAATGCCGCTTTCGGAACCTACGTCGCCGCAGCCGTCAGCGCTTTGCTGACGCTCCTCTACTACCTGGTTCGCTACGCCGGCGTCGGCTCCCGCCGCGATTGATCCTCCCCCCCCTTTTTTTTCTTTGATCCATCCATCGATCTTCTCGAATAGAATCCATGCAAAAAACATTCCAGACTGAAGTCAGCCAACTGCTCGATCTCGTAATCAACTCCCTCTACTCGAAAAAAGAGGTCTTTCTCCGCGAACTCGTCTCCAATGCCTCCGATGCCATCGATCGCGCCCGCTTCGAAAGCCTCACCGACGCCTCCCAGGCCAACGATGCCGAGTACCGGATCCAAATCATTCCAAATGCCGCCGAATCGACCCTCACCATTACCGACAATGGTATCGGCATGACCGCCGATGAGGTCGAAAAGAACCTCGGCACTGTCGCCAGCTCCGGCACGAAACGCTTCCTCCAGGCCGTCAAGGAAAAGGCTAACGCCCCCGAACTCATCGGCCAATTCGGCGTCGGTTTCTACGCCGCTTTCATGGTCGCCGATTCCGTCGAGGTGCTGACCCGCCGGCGTGGCGAAAAGGCTGTTCGCTGGGTCTCGGACGGCAAGGGTACGTATGATCTCGAAGAGGCAGGCGACGATACGGCATACGGTACGACCATCCGCCTGCACCTCAACGACAACGCCAAGGAATACACCGAGGATTGGCGCCTGCGCGATATTGTCCAAACTTACTCGGATTACATCGCTTACCCCATCTTCCTCTGCCCCGATCCTTCCGTGAAGCCCGAGCCGCAGAAGGACAAGGACGGAAAAGAACTCCCCCCCGAAGAGCGCGTTCCCCAACAGATCAACTCGATGAAGGCAATCTGGAAACGCTCGAAGAGCGAGGTGAAAAAGGAAGACACGAACGCTTTCTACAAGCATATCGCCCACGATTCCGAAGATCCGCTTTCCACCATCCATTTCTCCGCCGAAGGCGCAACCGAATTCCAGGCGCTTCTCTTCATCCCGCGTACCGCCCCCTACGACCTGTACTTCTCCAACGCGAAACTGGGCCTGCAACTCTACGTTCGCAATGTCTTCATCGGCGATGACATCAAGGAACTTCTTCCCCGCTACTTGAGCTTCTTGCGCGGCGTCGTCGAATCGAGCGACCTTCCCTTGAATGTCTCGCGCGAAATGCTGCAGGACAATGCCGTCATCCGCCGCATGCGAAAGGTCATCGTCGGTAAGGTGCTGACCGATCTCGAGGACATGATGAAGAACCGGAAGGACGATTTCAAGGTCTTTACCGCCCAGTACGGCCGCATGCTCAAGGAGGGGTGCCACAGCGATTGGGAAAATGGCGACAAACTCCGCGAATTGGTCATGTTCCCGTCCACCAAATCCGAAGACGCCGCCACCTTGACTACGCTCAAGGACTACGTCTCCCGCATGCCCGAAGGCCAGAAGGAAATCTACTACATTTCCGCCGATACCTTCGATGCCGCACGCAACTCCCCCATTCTCGAAACATTCCGCAAACACGGATACGAGGTTCTTTTCTTCATCGATCCCGTCGATGAATTCTTCGCCGAACGCGTGCGCGACTACGATGGCAAACAACTCCGCGCCGCCGACCGCGGCGACATCGACCTCGACGATCCCGAAGGAAAGAACAAGGATAAGGACGGAAAGACCATTGAAACCGACGAGGACCGCAAATTCGCACCTCTTCGCGAATACCTGAAAAAGCGCTTCGAAGAAGAGATCAAAGACGTGCGCCTCTCCAAGCGTTTGATTGACAGCGCCTGCTGCTTCGTCGCCGACGAATACGGCATGAGCGCCCACATGGAACGCGTCATGCGCGCTTTCAATCAGCCCGTCCCCAAGAGCAAACGCATCCTCGAACTCAACCCGGCTTCGCCCATGATCGAAAAGATGCTTTCGCTCGCTACCGGAACCGCCACGACCGACGAACTCGCCGATCTCGCCGACGTCCTGCTCGGACAAGCCCAACTCGCAGAGGGCACGCCGCTCAGCAACCCCGCTCGGTTCAATCGACTCGTCAGCCAAATGGCGGCCAAATAACACCCCCGCCTTCATTCCCTGCGCCAAGGTCCTCCGCCACGGATGACTTTGGCGCTTTTCTTTTGCCTTTGCCCCCACCGCCCCATCCATAGAAATTCGCCTCCCGGTTGTTCCGTTCCTCTTTGGCGCCGCGCGCCGCCCGTCACACGCGCAATCCCGCGCACCGCTCGTGCCCTGTCGCCATCCCGCCCCGTCGCACCCGTCCATCACACGCACATCCCGCCGCGTCGGTCGGCTTCCAAGTACTGGTGCTGGTGCTGGCCGCTGACCGTTGCACATTTGCACACTTTCACACTTCACCCTTATCCCGGTTTTTCGGGGTAAATTCTTCCGGGCCCGGGTCAACGCCTTGCAAACAAAGGCACAATCTATTATCTCCGTCTTCAAAAATGCCGCAGACTTTTCCAAGTGGCGAAACGAAACTCGCGTATGCGCGGTGCGCGGGTTGGCGGCGCGAGTCGGGAGAGCCGAC
>JBJEVW010000206.1:0-2687 GCA_051884735.1 Kiritimatiellia bacterium
CGGTATTCGAGAAATCAAAGAAATCATGGCGCAAGCCGACCGGGCCCGTTGCCAGGGTGTCCGTACGGTTCTTTTCATAGATGAGATACACCGCTTCAATAAAGCGCAGCAGGATGCCTTTTTGCCCTTTGTCGAGCAAGGCTCGATCATTTTGATAGGTGCCACGACGGAGAATCCCTCCTTTGAAATCAATTCCGCGCTTCTTTCCCGGTGCAAGGTATTCGTCTTGAATGGACTCGACGAAAACGATTTGATTCGGCTGTTGCAACGGGCGCTGGAGAGTCCGAAGGGCTATGGCGGCATTCCGTTGAAGGTCGGGGAGGACGTTTTGCGCAAGATCGCGGTCTATTCGAACGGCGATGCGCGGACGGCACTCAATACGTTGGAGACGGCCGTCAACAATGCGGGCTCGGTAGATGGCGTTCCGACGGTAACCGAGGAAGTGTTGACGGCGTGTGTCAATGGTAAAATGCTTCTTTACGACAAGGACGGGGAAGAGCATTACAATTTGATTTCCGCCTTGCACAAAAGCATGCGCAATTCCGATCCGGACGCAGCCGTCTATTGGCTGGCGCGTATGCTGGAGGCGGGGGAGGATCCGCTTTATGTTGCGCGGCGATGCATTCGTTTTGCCAGCGAGGATGTCGGGCTTGCGGACAGCAATGCGCTTCTTTTGGCGACAACCGTATGGGATGCCTGCCACAACATTGGTATGCCGGAGTGCAAAGTCGCGCTTGCACAGATTGTCATTTACCTTTCGCTGGCGCCGAAATCGAATGCGATGGAAAGCGCGTATCTGGCGGCGGCCCGGGATGCGCAGCGCATGATGGCGGAGCCGGTTCCGTTGCACATCCGCAATGCGCCAACGCGTTTGATGAAGGATCTCCGGTATGGAGCGGGCTACACCTACGCACACGATACCGAAGAAAAAATCGTCCGCATGACCTGTTTGCCGGAATCGCTCCAAGGCCGTTGCTATTACCGGCCGGGGGGGCTCGGGGCGGAAGCACGGCTCGGGCAACGGCTTCAGGCGATTCGCGACTGGCGGGCGGGGCGAACGGAGGTTCCGCCATTTTCCACGCCGGCGTATGGTGGGGGAGCTCGGCAAGAGGCAGACAAGCCGGCCGTGAGCGATGGGCCGGGAGCCAAAGATCCGTCCGGCGGCGTTCGGGAACCCGATGCGAAAAAAGAGTCGGATCCGATGATGTCCGGAGCGACTCCAGCCGCGCCGCCCGTCCGTGGGGAGAGCGTCTGATTCATGGACGAATTTTCAGCCATCCGAGCCAATCGTTTCCAATGACCGATACCATTTCTCCTTTTTTGACTTTTTCTCCCACTGTTTTTCTGAGAGGCAGATCATGAAACCTGTACGCAAAGCCGTTATCCCCGCAGCCGGATTCGGAACCCGTCTTCTTCCGGTCAGCAAGACCATTCCAAAGGAAATGTTGCCCATTATCGACACGCCCGTCATTCAGCATGTCATTGAAGAAGCGGTGGATGCGGGGTGCGAGGATATCTTGGTCATTTTGTCGCGTGGAAAAGAATCCTTGGAAGATTATTTCGATCGCGCTTTCGAGTTGGAGGAACAGCTCAAGGCGAAAGGCAAGACGGAAGCCTTGGAATCGATTTTGCGGCCAACGCGGCTCGCCCACATTCACTTTATCCGTCAGCAGGAGATGCGGGGGCTTGGCGATGCCGTGTTGATGGCGCGCCAGTTTGTCGGGGACGAACCATTCTTGCTATTGTTAGGCGATACGATTGTCCGCTCGGACGATGGTACGGCCGTAAGCAAGCTATTGGCGGATACGTATGCGCGGAACGAGGGTCCGGTCATTGCGGTGGAGCCGGTTGTGCGCGAAGCGATTTCCCGTTATGGCATTGTGGACGGCGAAGCCATGCCGGATCAGGCGGATGTCTATCGGCTGAAGACGCTTGTGGAAAAACCGGCTCCGGAAGAAGCGCCTTCCAATCTGGCGGTTTGTTCCCGGTATTTGCTGACTCCCGATATTTTCGAGTTGTTGGCGAACACCAAGCCCGGCAAGAATGGCGAAATCCAGATTACCGACGCGCTTCGGCGGTTGGCGTCGCAGCGTGCCATGTTTGCGCACCGGATTCATGGTCGCCGCTATGATGCGGGTAATAAACTCGAATTTGTGAAGACCAACGTTCTCTTTGCGCTGGAGCGACCTGATTTGCGCGAAAAGCTGACAGCCTTTCTCAAAGATTTGGTTGCAACGCTGTAGCGGCGTTTTTTTGCGAAGGACATTTCGATTGGCGATTTTTCTTGCCAATCGGGCGGCATCTGCGTAGAATTTCTTTTCAATCTCGTTATTTCTGCAATACGAACAAAAACTGCATTATGGCTAAAGATGATTGCATCCAAGTTGACGGAGTGGTCGTAAAAGTCCTTCCCGCCACGATGTATACGGTCCGTTTGGAAAACGGCCATGAGGTTCTCGCGCATGTTTCCGGAAAGATGCGCAAGAATTTCATCAAGATTACGCAAGGAGACAAGGTGACGTTGGAGATGTCTCCGTATGATTTGACGAAGGGTCGGATCGTATTCCGCTACAAGAGTCCGGGTGCAGACATTTCTCCGGCGGATTCCACGCGGCGATAGGTAAAATAGAGCCATTGCGCACCGCAAAGCCGCATGAGTCAATTTATTTCACGCAGAGAACACAGAG
>JBJEVW010000207.1:0-11066 GCA_051884735.1 Kiritimatiellia bacterium
GGCATCCGCACGGGAGTATTCGTCTTTCTGATCGTCCGTAGCGAACAGCGCAAACAACAGTCCGCCGAGCAGCAACGCCCCAAGGTTCGAGCGCACGAATTCTCCAAGGCCGATTTTCGACATCTGCACACGCTCCTTGAACGTTCCTGAACCGTCTTCTTCCGAAGACGCAACCCACGGATGCCATATCTGATAGCCAAGCAGTCGCTTCAACTGCGAATCGACAAGTCCAGGCGCCCAAAACACCTTGCCCCAATGCCGACGTGCGTCCTTGGAAAGAGTGCCGGAACCGTTCATGACGTTTATCATGTCGCAGATCATTTTCTTCTGGAATACGGTCGCGCCCCCGGGAAACAACTTCGGATCGTTTACGATGGACGAATACAGACTTGCGGAAACGGCGTTTATGTACGTCGCATAGAGCCTGTCGGAATTGGCAATGGCAGTTCCGTAAAGCGGAATGTCGGTAAGACGAAGGGCCTTTCCACCGATTGTAAACGGCCTGTCGATTGCGTCGAACAACTCCACGCGATCACCGCGATTGGAAGAGTCGGAAACGCGCTTCCAATGCAGCCACTTGTTATCCACAGCTTCCTTGACTGAAGGATCGGAAAGAAGGTCGAGCTCGATGTTGTCGGCATTCGTCTGGCTCTTGAACGCCGGAAGCGTCCTCGCAAATTCCTTCGCAACGAGTTTCGGATGCGCCATGAGTATTGTGCCTGTTTGATTGCCTACCTGCGTGAAATCGAGGGACGCCGTTGCCATTTTCCAGACACCATCAATGAAGCGGTAGGCGTCGCCGGCGAACCGGACAAACTTTGGCCTGCGCGCGTTCGCGGCTTCTCGACGCAGATCCGCCAGTTTCCTGTGTGCTCTGTTCATCTGCTCGCCCAGCGCGTCGTACCGCTTTTTCATGTCGGTCGGCATAGGCGGTTGAGGTTTCTTTTGCGGGCTGATGTCTCCGTTCACGATGCGTTCGGCGAGACGCGCAATCACCTTTTCGCGGTTCGCCATCTTCCGGGCATTGTAAGCCGACAGTTCTTCCGGCGTCATGCCGAATTCGTATTTAGCCTTTTTGAGTTCGCGGATCTGTGAACGCGCGTCAGCGATCCTTTCGCGCAAGACCGCCAGAGACGGCGATTCCAATCCAACTCGTTTGGGGCGCTTCGAGAAGTCGCCCGCCCTTGCACGGTCGAGATCTTCAAGCGCGTGTTCGAGCTCACGCGAGAGAAGCCGCTCGGCAAGCTTCACACGCTGCTCTTCGGTCAAGCCGCGCTCGGTCTTGAAGAGTTCGTCGTAGGTCTTTTGCAGTTCATCCCTGCGCTGCCTCAACGCACGAAGTTCAATATCCTCCGGCACGGTGCGCTCGCGACCGGGAATTTTCTCTCCGGTTTCGATTGCGCGTTCGAGGTCGGCTATGCGGTTTTTCACCCGCGTTTTGGCGGATTCAAGGACGCCCTTCAACCGCCGCGCGTCGCGTCCGGCGTCTGGCACCTCCTTCTTGCGCTCCTGAACTTGTTTCTGCAAGTTGCG
Organism: Kiritimatiellia bacterium; assembly: GCA_051884735.1. GTDB lineage: Bacteria > Verrucomicrobiota > Kiritimatiellia > RFP12 > UBA3636 > JAEDLN01. Next base: position 1,534 of record JBJEVW010000207.1, read on the forward strand.
CGTCGTGTCGGACGGCTCGTCCCGCACCATGCCCGTCAACGGCGGCATGGTGTTGTTTTCGTTCATCCAGTCGAGTTGGCGTTTGAGACGCGCCTGCGAACGAAGGTCGTTCATCATCCGCTGCGAGTCATAGCGGGACTGGCGGAAATTATGCCCGAAGCCAGTCAGCGCATCACGTACCTGGTTTTCGTTCACTCCGTCCATAAAGGGCGAAATGTCCTCGACAATGGCCTTTATGCACTCTTCCTCGGTAATGTCGGGATTTTCGAAGCAATGGAACTCTCCTAAAGCGCGAAGCCACCTGCCCCACGCCGGGTACTGCTGGTCGGAAAGCCCGACGAGCGTTCCTCCGACCTCCGCAGCGCCTACCTCTATCTGCGCAATGGCGTCGTTGTAGTTGCGCATGACGCGCTTCGCCTCGTCTCCCGGCTTGCGCTCGGCTGCCTTGCGGATTCTGTCGCCATTCTTTATCTGCTCGACGATCTTCTCCGCGTGGGCCTTGAGCCTTGCTGTCGCAAGGTCGCGTCCCTGCTCGTCGAGAGACGCGAAATCTCTGACGATTTCACGAATCTTCGCGTCCATTTCTGGCGTTATCTTGTCGTCACCACCGAGGATCGCCGCAACCTGGCCGGAGATTCCGGCATAGGAGTAGTCCGTCTGGTCGATAAGCCCCCGGTTTGCGCGCAGACGGCGACCGGCCTCCGATGAACTGCGAGTAAGCGCAAGCCCCGTTTCATACATGAGCGATTTCGCCTGCGCGAGGTTGGTATTCGCTTCGCCAAATTCCTTGGCGGTTCTCTGCCGTTCATCCGCCCACGCCGCATCGCGCTCGTCCTTCGGAATGGCGTCGAACGCGTCGAGCGTCTCTTTCAGGCCGTCCACAATGGTCTTCGCCGCGTTCACGGCAGCCTGACGCTGACGGAAGAGAACGTTCAGCGCGTTGTTCTCGTAATCCGCGATGTTGCGCGGGAACTTGGCAACGGCACGGGACAGTTTTGCCATGTAGGAGGGATTGGAAAGCAACGCTTCGGCCTGTTTCCACGCCGTTTCGTCCGGCTTGCGGACGTGTTTCGGCGGCTCCATGCCAGACGCCTTCAGCGCGGTCGCGATTTCTTCGTTCGTCATGCCGTACACTTCGCGCATGACCCTCTCGGTAGGCGTCTTGTCCTCCGCCTCGCCGTATGCCTCTTCCGCAGGGGTGAGATTTGGCGTGTCGAAATCCACCCCCTTGCTTTCGCCGCCGCGCTGTGCTATACTACCCGGCGTTGCCTGAAGCATCTCGCTGATGGCGGCGGTGGCGTCGGGGTCGAGCTCGTGTCCCTCCACGGAGGTGATGCCCGCATTAATTCCCCCGGCGCTTATCTTTTCAACGGAAATCGCCTCAATGGAATAGAAGCCGTCCTTCTGCCCTGCGTCCGCATACTCCTTGACGGTGATCTTGGCGAGATACGGCGTGTTGCCGACGACAAACGGACAGCCGTACTTTGAATATGCCGAAATGTCGGCGGAACCGTTGCGCGGCGGTTCGCCCCACATCTTGACGGCATTCTCGAAGAGTGTGTCAAGTCGGTTGGCAGCAGAATAGTGCGCCGTGTAGTCAGCTGACTTCTTTTTCGCGGTTTCCGAGAATATCTTGCCCCAGTCGGCTTTGAGTTCGGCGTGCCGCCCGTTTCGGCGGTTCACGAAATCCTTTCTCTCGTCGCGCCATTTGCGGATCGTTGCCTTTGCCGTCGGCTCGTCAACAGGGACGAACGTAAGCCGCTCGCGATATCCCGCCGCCATCTCCGGCGTGTCAAAATCAACTTCACCGACGGGAATCGTGTCCACGCCCGGATGTTTTCCCTCGCTGTTCGGCTTCAGGCGTAGGCGCAGATCGGCAGTCTTCGTCGCGGCGTTCTTCGGGCTTGCGAAATCCTCCGCATCCATGAGCGGGATAAGTTCCTTCACGGTCTTTGCGGAAAGCCGCTTCGCGTCGCTTTCGCGCTGTGCGACGTATGAGGTGCTTCCGGCGGGTTTCGTGACAATCCAGTTTCCGTATGCCGCAATCTTGCGATCCTCCACGGCCTGAATCATCAGCGGCGTCACAGTGCGTTCAAGTTCCGCCTGCCGGGTACGCAACTTGATAAGCTCATCGCGCATCCCCTCGTAGTCCTTCTGCAACCTGTCGGCATCGGCGAACATCTTCTTTGCCTGTCTGTCCATGTCGGCCAACTGGTTTTCATAGGCTTTCGCGAAATCAGGCGAGACGGTTTCGAAAATCTTGCCCTTGAACGCCGTCATTGCGGCTTGCGAGAAGTCCGGGATGAAGCCGGAGTAGTTGATCTCCCTCGTCACGCCCAAGAGCGGAACGGCAAGACGGAACTTCTCGTCGCCGTACTTGTCGTAGGTAAGGATCATTTCCACCCCGTTGAAATCGCCGAGGACGGTACGCTCTGTACGGTCATAGCGATCTTGCGTGAGCAGTTTCGTCATCTGCGCAGCGACGTATTCCGCCATATCCTTTACCTTCTCGATGGAGCGTCCGTCCGGCGTAGAAAGGATGAATGATTTCCCGTCGTTCTTCTCGCGCCACTCCTTCACGCCCTCCTGCTCCTTGGCGAACTCCTCGCGGCGACGCTTGAGGATTCTGGCGTTCGCTTCCGCCTTGTCTTTGTTGCGGCGCGCGGACGTGACCGTGGACTCCGTGTTGAGTTCCAGCTTGTGGACGCGCTTCTTCACGTCGATAAGTTCCATGAGCGCCTTGTTGCCGGAAGCAAGCCCCATCAACATATCGCGATCAATCGCGCTTTCGTCCATGTCGATCTCGCGCACGGTATCGTCGCCGTGCATGACCTGGTCGATCAGCTTTGACTTCACGCCGATGAGCTGATGGTTCTTGGTCTCGTAAGAACCGATATTGGCGTTGCCCTTGGTGAGGTAGTAAAAGATCTGCCCCTCCTTGTAGGTGTTTTCAAAGCGGATGATGCGCCCTATGGCCTGTTCGTCTTCCGCCGGTTTCCAGCCCGGATGCAACAGGTGAATGGCTGCGAGCCGCTCCTGAACATTGGTTCCCTCACCCATCTTCTGGCGCGAACCAATGAGAACGCGCACTTCGCCTGAACTTACCTTGGCAAACAGCGCGCTCTTGTTCGCGTCCTTATCGCCCTTGGACTTGTCGATGTCCTGGATGATGGCAATCTCGTCCTTCGGAACACCGGCCGCCACGAGCAAGTCGCGCATTTCCTCGTTGAGATTGTAGCTTCCAGCGCCACGTTTCAATAATGTGTCGAATAATTCAGCCTTGTCGTCGGAGTTTATGTACTCGTCCACCGCGTTTCCGGACGCCTCCGAAAGGTTGAATATGTCGGTAAACACAAGCTGGGTGCCGCGATTGTCCGCCGTTTCGTCGTACATCTTCTTTATTTCGGCAACCGCCCGGATAATCTTGTTGCCGCCGTCCTCGCAGCCAAGCAAGCGTGGCGTAAGACAGGCGCTCTTGGCGATTCTTGTCAGCGTCAGATATTTGTTGCGATCCTTACGGCTTGGAGGCGTGGACGCCTCTCGCGCCACCATCTCCATGATTGCCTCCTGCGCTGGCGTCATGTCCACGTCGATCATGTGGTATTTCGGTTTCGGGCGAGGAATGTCGAGTTGATCTTGATTGACGATATCGACAACGCTCCGCAGAAGTTTCATCAGTTCTGGGATGTTCACAAAAGCCGAAACCTTCTCCTTCTCCTTTACAGTTTTACCGTCATGCGAGAATTCGCTTTCCGTCGTAATGCGTCCGAACGCGCTCACGAAGTCGTCAAAATGCTTCAATCCCTGCTCTTCAAGCTTGTTCGGGGCAAGGTATTTCAGCATGACATACGCTTCCACTACAGGCGCGTTGGAAAGCGGAGTGCCCGTCGCAAACACAACGCCACGGTCGCCGCCGTGCAGGGACTGGACGTATTCGGTCTTCATCTGCATATCGACGGCCCTCTGGCTGTCTCCCTGCGAAAGCCCACCCGTGCGTCCCTGGCTCGTCGTTATCGGCATTCCCTTGAAGTTGTGCGCCTCGTCAACGAACAGCTGATCAACGCCCAATTCCTCGAACGGCACGATCTGGCTGTCGTGGTTCTCCTCGTTAGCAAGCTGTTCAAGCTTCTTTTCAAGCCGTTCCTTCTTCTTGTTCGCCTGGTCGACGGAGATTCTCTCCCCGGAATCGCGCATGGCCTCTATAGCGTCGTTGAGGTCTCTGATTTGCTCCTCAAGAAACTTCTTTTGATACTCCGAGGACATGCCGAGTTTCTTCGAGAACGTGGAATGTTTCACCACGATTGCATCCCAGTCGCCGTTCGCCACCTGCGCGAAGAACGCGCGGCGTCTCTCCGGCTTTACGTCAGCTTCGGACATTTTTAGGATGTTCGCGTTCGGGAAGGCCTCCACAAATTTATTCGTGAACTGCTCCAGCATATGGTTAGGAACAACGTACATCGGCTTCTTGAACATTCCAAGATGACGACCGAGAATGCCGATGGACTGCATTTCAAGCGTCTTGCCTGCGCCAACGCAATGCGCAAGGCACAACGAATTGCCACCAAGCACGCCACGGGCGATTACGGCAGACTGGTATTCTCGCCCCTTCTTCGGTTTGGCAGGATCACCATTCTCAAACAACTTCCCAAGCGCGATTTCGCTCATCCCGGCTTCGCGGAACGGAAGGATGTTGATCGGCAGCCTGAGTTCCACCATGTCGGTCATGACGGCGTTGTAGCGTTCATAGCACGGCTCTGCCCACTTCTCGCTGGACTGGATGAACTGCGAAAACGCATGATGCAGTTTTTCCGCCGCGAGCTTGTTCGCCTCCGTTTGGCGCTCGTCGAGATAGCGCTTCTTGTCAACGGGATCGGTGACAAAGTGGTTCATCGAACCGTGGTTCAGAACACGGCTGACAAAATCCATGGGAGACCAGCTCGTTTCGCCCCATGGATTCTCGTTCATGACGCGCCCGAAATCGACGTTCCATTGTCCCGTCACCTCATTCTTGCCGAGCGCGATTCTCATGCCGTCCGAGCCAAACGCGTCGCGCAGAAAGTCCTTCATGCACTCCGCATCAACCCACGTCGCGCCAAACTTGATTTCCGTATCTTCCAGCCGCACCATCGGCGGCCGCACCTTTTCGAGCGCCTCGATGTTCGCCCGGTACGCTCCCTCGCCGGCATCGACCGCCGCCCGCGCCGCCGCAAGTTTCGCGCGGACACGACCGGAAAGATACTCCCACGACGGTTCCAGCCGTCCAGTCTGCGGATTCTCGAATACGTCGCCGCCCTCCTTCAACTTCTCCACTGCCGTGTCCTCGTTCGTGTCCAGCAGTTCCGCAATGCGCGGCACATTGAGCGTTCCAGTTTCGGAATAGGATATGACGAGCGCATCTTTTGGCGTATCGGCCTTTGACGCCCGCTGGCCTCTGGAGATAATGCGCTTGGAGAAGATGTCTGACTTTACGATCTTCGGCTTGCCGTTCTCGTCCTTCGCGGTCCGTTCAAGCGCGAGCATCCTGTTCCCGTCCGCCTTGTCGAGCATAACGAACGGCAAAACCCATTTGTCATGAAGCGACCCATTCTTCTTCACGAACTCGTCGTAGACGTCGTTTAGTTTCGCCCAGAGGGGAGCGAGATCCGCTTCAACGCCATCGCTTTCATTCATCTGCGCGTCTATCACATCGCGCATGGCTTTACGAAGATCAATCAGGCCGTCCATGATATTCTTTGACGACTTGAGTCGCTTGGCGAGTTCCTTTGCAAGCGCACGGTCGTTCGGGAGCGAGATTGGTTCCAACATGTCGCCGGACTTGATGAACGGCTTGCCACCCTTCATCGTGACATTGCCTTGCCGCAGCCCCTCTGCATCGTAAATCGGGATATGTTCCTGCACCTTGGCGACGGTCGCGCTCTTCAAAAGGGCTTCCTTGTCAACTCCGTCAAGCGCTCGGTCTATCGCGCCACTAATGCTCATCAGCATTTCGTCGGCATTCTCCGGCATTGTGTATTTGAGCGTTGGCCCGAATTGCCCGCTGGCGATTTCCATTTTCCCGATGACCTGTCCCGGATGGTCCCGGAAGTATCCGTTGTAGGTGAGCGGTTTCGCGATCTTGCCCTTGCGACGCACCCATTCATCCGTCTTGCCATATTCGACGCCTTTCTCAAACGCCGAATTATCTGGACGGCCGGATACCTTCTGAACGATCACAAGGTCACTCGCCACATCCGTTCCGGCATTCTCTGCGAAGAATCCGTTCGGCAGACGTACCGCCCCGACGATCTTCCCGCCGTGCTTCGTAAGGAACTGTCGCAATGTCGGGCTGGTCTTGTCGAGCGTGCCGGTTGATGTCAGGAACGCCATCACCCCTCCGGGACGCAGTTTTGCAAGCGTCTTGGCGAAGAAGTAGTCGTGAATCTTGAACATCTTAGACGAAAGCGAACGGTCGCTGATCGGCACGTCCGCATACGGAACGTTGTCGATGGCAAAGTCGAAGAACCCGTCGGGGAACTTCGTCTCCTCAAATCCGCCGATGTTCACGCGCTGGTTGGGGAAAAGCGCACGGAGCATTTCGCCCGTCATGACGTCCTTCTCCACGAACTGCCAGTTTACGGGCTTCTCGTACTCTCCGGCCGCGCTTGCAAAGTTGCCCGTACCGGCGGACGGACCGAGGAAACGACCGCCTTTTACGCCGATTCGCCGCAGCGCATCGTGCAGAACATGCACAAAATCTATCGGCGTGTAGAAAGCCGTCGAGGACGACGCTTTGGCCGATTCGTACTCGTTGTCGTTCAGGACCAGCCTAAGTTCCTTGTGGAGTTCATAAGCGGCATCGCTGATTTTGTTCAGGCGCAGGTGCTTTCGAGCCAATCTCGTGTTCCCGTCGCGTTCCAGCCGATAGGCGTATTCAAGCGGATGCCCGAATACGCCTTCGCGCAAGCCGCCCCATCCAACAAACTTCGCAAGCGTCTCCTGCTCTTCAGGAGTTGCCGCATAATCGCGCGCCTTGAGTTCGCGGATAAGCTTGATTGCGTCGAGGTTGTTGCGGACGCGCCGTGCCGTTTTCTTTTCGAGAATCGCATCCTCGACCGCTTTCGTCATCACGAAATCGCGACGCGGCGGGTTCGGCTTGGTGGCATCTGCGGCTTTCTTCGCATTTTTCTTTATGCTGGCTGCGGATCGTATCCCATTTGCCGCAGTATCTCCCCCAGCCTCAAGTTCGCCATCCGCGTGTCCTGCGCTATCTGCGACGGCGGCATTTCCTCCAGCAGTTGAACTGGAGCCGGAAGACCCTGTTTCTGCAACCTCGCTTTCAGCCAGTCCGTGAAACTGTCCGGAAACAACCCCAGTTCCGACACGCCCCACTCTTCCATCGGGATTTTCAGGCCGTACTCGTCCACCGGCCAAAATTCCTCCGGGTCGTCCCCCTCCATTGGCGGTGGCGCGAACGCCTCCATCAGGTCGGTCTCTGTTATTCCCGCGTCCGCCTGCTCCTGCGTCAACACCCACTCCGGATGATCCTTCATGTCGTAAGTCTCGTCCATTTGCAGCCTCCTTTGATTGTGTCTCTATTGTACCATAAATCTTCTCCGCTTCAACGCGCGAAACGTCGGGTAAGTTCATCTGGTCTGCAACCGCGTTCCACACGCCGCGCAGATACGGCTTCATGGCGGAGAACTTGTCAGGGAAGCGCTCCGCCATGCGCGTTGCGAGCGTCCTGAATTCGGCAACTCCATTATCCTTGTATGTCTTTACAAGCGTCGCGACCGCCCCGACTCGCTTCTGAAACACATCAGGGTTGAACTCCGGCGTGTCGAACGCTACTTCTTCCGCTTGGCCTTTCGCGCCGCTTCCTGTAGCGTTGCCCTGATTGACGCGGACTGCTTTTTCACGATCTCTGAGATGCCCGAGGTAGAAGTTTGCTTCTTCTCTGAGTTTTGCATGGTCTGGCTTCCTTTTCGCTTCAAGTTGTTCAAGTGTCAGCTCCGGCACACTTTCCACGGAGTTGTCATAGATGCGAATTTGTATTCTATCACCATACGTGTCTGAAAGCAATCGCAGGGTCTCTCGGCTCTTGACGTGGGAATTGGCAAACGAGAGCGGCGAGACGATGTGGCCGCCGCTCTTGACGCGGTTCCTGATGCCCTCCAGCGCCTGTCCTGGAGCACGATAGACAAAATGGATTACTGGAGTCTGCCCATTGGCGAGAATCGCGTCTATCTGCTTTTTTGCAACATCTATGTTGCCCAGCGTGGAATCAATGACGAAATCAGCGTTCTGCAATTCCGCAGCCTCAACGCACGTGGACTTCCCCGCGCCGTTCCCGCCTGCAAGAAACACCACTGTTCCATTGCCTTTACCCTTGCGTTCCTTTAATAGCCGCTGAAATTGCTCTTCAAGGCGAGCGCCGACATATCCAGAACGGTCAACATGCGTACTCCAGTCAAGACGATCATACCCCGGCATGGTCTTACGCACCTCGTCACCGCTCAAAATTATAGAATCAGAACTAAACTCCGGCGTGTCGAACAATGCCGCAAGGTCGTCTTCCTGCTTCTGCGCCAACTTCTCCGCCGCCTCGTCCTTCATCTTGATGGACGGCGCGGGCTTGGGCATCGACGCTTTGACACCAGATCCAGATTGTGGTACACTGATTTCCGCAGAAGGGGATTCTGTCGATCTGCCGGAATTGTGCCGGGTGATAAACGACTGGATCTCCTTCTTCGTCTTCGGATAGATTACGTTCTCTATCTTAGGCATCGCACCGCTTGCGCCGAAAGCCGTCGCGATCGAGTTCACCTCCATGTCCTTGCCGACGTTTTTCACGTCAACTCCGACGATGGCCGTCTTCCCGCCAATCTTCGCGTCAGTCCAGATGCGGTAGGAGTTTTCTCCGGCTTTGTATCTCTCGACAAGTAGAGGTTTCTTCTCGGTCAACGCGGCTGCAATATCAACCCACTCGTCTGCGCTGATCGAATGTTTGGAATCCTTGCCTTTATGACGAAGAATAACACCACCGCGAATCGTGAAATAATCCCCGGTCAGCCCACAATCCTTAATAGAATCGTTCGTCTTTGCAAGACGGAAGTGTTTACCCTTCCCCGCAAGGATTCCCTTTTCATCTTCAGCTTCGATTGATCGGACGAAATCAACAACCTTTTCTGTCTCCGTTCCATCTCTCTTGTCAATGAACTGCGCGCGAAGTTTCGGGTCTGCGTTCCTCTTTTCGATCTCGGCTATGACAGGGGCGTCTCGTTCTTCGATTTCCCTGTTGAGTTCCTTAACGGCGGAAGAACGTTCGTCAAACGTTCTCGCCGCGTTAAGACGCTTCTGCGCCGCTTCAACCCGAATGTCGCCCAGATTCGTCTTCACGACGGCCTCCGGCACTTCGGACGGGGGAGCAACCGGAGGTTTCTTTTCCGCGTCCCGTCCAGCCTTAATGTCGGCGGCACCGCCAGCGAACTCTTCCATTTCGCCAAGGCGCGTGGCATTTCTCCCATGGATTTCGTCGAAATCCTTCCACGAAACAT
>JBJEVW010000208.1:0-11049 GCA_051884735.1 Kiritimatiellia bacterium
GGCAAAATTGAAATCCTGGAATAAATGATTCCGGATTTTCCCGGGATAAGGGTGGATTGGCATGCTGTTTGCAAAGAGTCTGTATTTCTGCGACAATCCGTTTTAGAAACACGCAAGTTCCGCATTGTCAAGCAAACTCTGATGGTGTGCGGCTTTTTGCCGGTAGGTATCCATTGCGTCAATATTGGGTTTTCATGCTCTATCAAGGACGATATACCATGAATCAGTCTTCTACGAATCAAGCAGAGACTTCTGAAACGCCGGAACCATTTTCCATTGTTCCGCGGCATGTTGTTGCCGGTTCAGGAATGGTGCCGCCGAGCGAAACGGTGACGATGCTTGCGATTGGAGCGGGTGGGCGAGCTGTAAGCGACATTCAAGGTCTTGAGAAAGCAGGCGTCCGTTTTCTCGCGTTCTGCGACGTCGATGCGGAGCGGAGCGCCAAGATGCGCGAGGAGCATAGTGGCATTCCGTTTTACGGCAATTACCGCGAGATGCTGGATCGGCATGGCGAAGAGGCGGATGCGGTGCTCATTGCCGTACCGGATCACTGGCATGCGCGAATGGCCATCGACTGTCTCGACAGCGGAAAGCATGTGATGTGCGAGAAACCGTTGGCGCACACGGTTCGCGAAATGGATGATATGCTAGCTGCGGCAAAACGCCACCCGGAGCTTGTGACGCAGGCCATGAATCAAGGCCACGCCTACGATACGATTCGCGATTTTCGCGAATGGGTCGAAGCCGGGCTGATTGGCGATGTCACGGAAGCGCATATCTGGTGTCCCGCCGTCTATTCGTTCATGGATCAGTTGGGCGAATTGGAAAAAGATTGGCCGATTCCCGAAGGTCTGGACTGGGAGGAGTGGCAGGGACCGGTTCCGCACCGGGCGTATTGTCCGAAGTTTCTGCCTGGGCTCTGGCGTTTCTGGACGATGTACGGCACCAATACGCTTGGCGACTGGAGTTGCCACTTGATGGATCCGCTATTTTGGACGCTTGGACTTGGCATGCCGGAATCGGTGCGTGCGGAGGTATGCGGAGCCTGGAAGCCCGAGCTTCATGGCCTTACCTTCCCGAAGGGGGTTAAGACGACATTTCTCTACAAAACACGTACCGGAAAACCATTCAAGCTCGTATGGTTCGACGGGGTGGCGTGCAAAGACGTTCCAAAGCCGGACTTTTTCCAGGATGCGCCGGAGTATTTTGCGCCGACGATGACGCAAGAGATTGCCAAACAGAAGCGGGATGGCATGCCGAACGGGGCATTTGTCTACGGAACGAATGGAGTCATTGAGTATGGCCATCATGGCGCCAACTATTTGCGCATGCTGCCGGACGTGACGCTGGAGCGGCTGCGGGCCGAGAATGGATGTCCGCCTCAGAAGTACGCGCGCAATCCCGGTGTTTCGCCGGACGAGAAGCCCTTCAACGAATTTGTTGCAGCGGTCAAAGGCGGCCCTAAGCCGGGATCGGACTTTGCCTATGCCGGAATGATGACGCAATGCTCGCTGACGGGTGTAGCCGCGCTTTTCGATGCCGGGAGGACGCTACAATGGGATTCGGAAAAGGCTGAATTCAAGGATAGTCCACGGGCGAATGCACGCCTGACGGCAGAGCGAATTCCGTGGCCGGCGTAAATCGAGCAGAACGCTCCGCGTAAGCGGTCTGCCAAGCCGTGCACCGAGCCCTGCGGCGCGAGTGGCGAGCGAACAGGAGCGGGAGTCCCGACAGCCAATAGCCCACCGCCACGAACGGGGGCGGAGGGACAAGATTTACAGGATGGAGAGGATTGCTCCGGCGCGGGGGAAAAAAAACAGAGGATTGACAGGCATGCGAAGGGCCGGAAGAGGTATCGTTTTTCGAGTTGGGCGGGAGAATGCGAAGGGATTGGGAATGGAGGCATTTGCGGTTGAAAAGGGCGTTTGAAAACGATAAAATGCGCTTCGGATTCCAGTTGATTCGTCTATTCGACGATTTTTTTTCGATTACCTTTTCTATTTTTTCTATGAAAACCCTTAAAATCGGTTTGATTGGATGCGGTGGCATTCAAACTTGGGCCCATTCGCCGTATTACAAAAAGGATTCCCGCGCCGTGATTACGGCTTGTTGCGATATTATCCGCGAACGCGCTTGCGGGATTCGCGACAAATTGAATCCAAATGCGGAGGTCTACACGGATTACAAGGAGATGTTGGCGAAAGCGGACATTGACGCTGTCGACATCTGCACGCCGAACGATCTGCATTCGGAAATCGCGGTTGCCGCCTTTCAGGCCGGCAAGCATGTATTTTGCGAAAAGCCGGACGCCATCGATGCGGACAAGGCAGCGCAGATGCGGGATGCGGCGAAAGCGGCATCCCGCATCTGCGCTGCCTTGTCCGCATCGATGGCAGCGCAGATGCGGGATGCGGCGAAAGCGGCAGGCAAGGTTCTCATGGTCATGCGGAACAATCGCTTCACGGATGCCGCAAAGTATCTGCGCAAATTTGTCGAGGAAGGGAAGGCTGGCGAGATTTACTGCGGCCGGTGCGGCTGGCAGCGCAGGCGCGGGATTCCGGGCCGTGGCGGCTGGTTCACGACGAAAGCGAAGTCCGGCGGCGGTCCGCTCATCGATTTGGGCGTCCACATGATCGACTTGGCGGTTTGGCTGATGAGAAATCCGACACCGGTTTCGGTTTCGGGGATGACCTACAACAAGTTTGCCAACGACGCGGCGGATGGCGATTCGGAGCATTGCAAATTCGGCGATTCGGTCCAGGGCGGAACGTTTGACGTCGAAGACCTTGCGATGGGCTTCATTCGTTTTGACAATGGCGCGGTTTTGCAGATCGAGTTCAGCTGGGCCTCCAACATCAAAGCCGAGCATCGTTTTGTCGAACTTCGCGGAACAAAGGCCGGGTTCACGATTTGCGACAGCCAGATGGAAATCTTCACGGAAGACCACGGCAATTTGCTGGACATCGTTCCTCCGGGCAATCAGGCGGATGACGGGCATGCGCGCAACCTCAAGAATTTCCTCGATGTCGTTCTGGAAGGTGCGGAGCCTTGTTTCAAACCCCAGCAAGGCGTTGACATGATTAAGATTCTGCAGGCCTTCTACAAGTCTGCCGAGACCGGCAAAGAAGTTTCTCTATAAACCGTTTCTCCGTTTCCGTTTTTGGCACGGAGAGCTTGCCATCGCTTTTCCGTGCCTTGTTTTTACCTTTGTTTTCACTACAGAAAGATCAGCAATATGGCCTTCAATACGGTTCGTGAAATCGACAATCTTGTTCCCATCCGGCATGTTCTCGTCAGTTTGTTCGACAAGACGGGACTAGCTCCTTTTGTGCAAGGACTTCTGGAAACCTGTCCTGGCGTCCGCCTGTACAGCACGGGCGGTACCTACAAAGCTCTCGAAGAAGCCCTCGGGGAAAAGGCTAAGGAACATCTCGTGCACGTAAGCCAATACACGGGACAGCCCGAAATGCAAGGCGGGCTTGTCAAGACGCTCGATTTCAAGATTTACCTCGGCATTTTGAGCGAGACCTACAACGATGCGCATCAAGCGGATCTCTGCAGAACGGAAGCGGTCGCCATTGATATGGTCATTGGCAATCTCTATCCGTTCCAACGCGTGACGGCCAATCCGGACGTCACGCCGGAGGAAGCGCGCGGAAACATTGACATTGGCGGCCCCTGCATGATTCGCGCCTCTGCCAAGAATTTCATCCGTACGGCATCGGTAACGGACACGGCGGACTATCCGGTTCTTCTCGAAGAACTCCGTACCACGGGCGGAAAGCTCACTCTCCAGACGCGTTTTCGCCTGATGCAAAAAGCCTTTGCGCACACGGCGGCGTATGACGCGGCCATTGCGCGTTTCTTTGGCGAGCTTTCGGGCGAGAAGGTTTCTGCGACGTATCCGATACAGCACTAAGGGGCAGTGTCCGGAGCCGTGTGCATATGCCGCGCCACTGGATGGATTGCCCGCAAACCTATCGGCAAGCCACATTCCGCAACAATCGTTTTCTTCTGACATGGTCGATTTGCACCTCCATTCCACCTTTTCCGACGGCACCTTGACACCAGAGTCGTTGGCGGAAGCTTGTGCGGAAGTCAAGTTGACGGCGGCGGTATTGACCGATCACGACAATTCGGAAGGATACGGGCGGTTTTCCGAAGCGGCGAAGGCTCGTGGCATCCGCACGCTTCGCGGCATGGAGATTTCCGCCGAAGTTCCGGAGCATACGGTTCACTTGCTGGCGTACGGGTTTGACCCGGATTATGCGCCGCTGGAAGCGGAATTGTGGCGCATCCGCAAAGGAAGGCTGGCGCGAAATGCAGAGATATTGTCGCGCCTTTCCCTAATTGGATGTCGCATTACCCCGGAAGACGTAGCGCGGGAGAGTGGGGGCGTCGGCGTGACGGCGCGTCCGCACATTGCCGCCGCACTTGTCCGCAAAGGCTATGCGCGGGATATTCGCGATGCCTTTTGGCGGTATTTGCGCCGTGGTGCGCCTGCTTATGCGGAGCGCTACCGGAGTCCACCCGCCAACTGCATCCGGTTGGTACGCGCAGCGGGCGGTGTCGTTGTGATGGCGCATCCGTACCAGACGAACTTCAGCCAAGAAGAGCTTCGCGGTTTTGTGGCGAAGCTGGCTTCGGAAGGGCTTTCTGGCATAGAAGTCCACTATACCGGCTACAAAGAATCGCAACGTGATTTTCTGTTGCAATTGGCAAAAGAAAATTCGCTGTTTGCGACTGGCGGTTCGGATTTCCATGGCGAGAACAAGCCCAATCTGTTTGTCGGTACGGGCATCAACGGCAATCTGACGGTTCCCGACCATTGTTACGAATCGCTGGAGGCGGCCTGTGCAAAAGCAGCTGCCGCCCGTTCTGTTTCCACCCCTTGAAGAGGAGTACTCCATGAACCTTTCCGATTTGCGCAAGCGCCGTGATGCGGCCCTTCATTGGTTGAATGCGACCCAATTTCTCGGCGGTTTCAACGATTCGCTCTTCCGGATGTCGGTCTTGATTTTTCTGTTGGGGCTGAATCCGGCATCGACCGATTTGATGCTGTCTGCGACGACTTGCGTTTTTGCGCTTCCTTTTTTGTGCGTGGCGCCGTTTGCCGGCTTTCTTCTCGACCGCTACAGCAAGAGCCGGCTGGCAATCGTCCTCAAGTATGCCGAGCTAGTCATCATGGTGTTTGCCTTGCCTGCGCTTGCCTTTGGCGCGGCTTGGATGCTGTATGTTTTTCTGTTGTTGATGGCGCTTCAGAGTGCGCTTTTCCTGCCGGCAAAAGAGGCGATGGTTCCCGAACTGATCAAAACCGAAAGTTTAGGATCCGCCAATGGCAAGATTATTTTTTATTTTTCCCTGTCGGGGCTTTTGGGGCTTGTGCTGGCACCGGCCCTTGCCGGTTTCGGGCGTCAGTACGGGCTTGGGACGTTCGGCATTCTTTTGCCGCAGCTTGTCTGCATTCTCATTGCGCTTGTTGGCGTATTCACCTCGAGTCGGCTTTGGCGCGTTCCGGCGGCCAGTCCCAATCTCCATCCCGACTACTTTTTGATTCGCCAATGGCTGAATACCTACCGGTGGATTCGCACAGAGCGCATGCTTTCGCTTGCGATGCTGGCGACGGTCGTCTTTTCGATGGTCATCACCTTTTCGCAGCTCAACATCATTTCGTTTGCGGCGGCCCGCTATCGGTTGGGGGCTGAGGCGGCGGTTGCGCTTGCCATTTTCTTTTCGGTCGGTATTTCTCTCGGGGCTTTGAGGTCCGGTCATTTGTCGAAGCGCGATCCGGATATTGGCGTCATGCCGATTGGAACGATGCTCTTTTCGTTCTGCATTCTTCTGCTGGGCTTGCTGGCACCGTTGCTTTCCGTCTGGATTTCCGGTCTTTTGCTGTTTGCGGCGGGGTGTGGCGCCGGTCTTTTCCTTGTGCCGTTCATGACCTTTTTGCAGTGGCGATTGCCGGCGGATCGGCGGGGGGAAGGTCTCAGTTTCCAATCGTATTGTTCGTGGGCGGGTGCGATTTTGGGGGCGCTTTTCTTTGGTGGATGGAGTTCGATGGGAGTCTCGCCGGCGATGCGCTTCCTCTTGATTGCGCTTTTTTCGTTTCTGTTGAGCATTGGCGTTTTCCACACCTTGCGCGATTTTTGCGTTCGTCTGCTGGTAACTTGTTTTGTCAAGTGTCTGTATCATGTCCGCACGATCGGGCTTGAGAATGTCCCTGTGGAAGGGCCGGCCATGCTGATTGCGAACCATGCCAGCTACACGGACGCATTGTTATTGGGAACGACGACACACCGTCGCATTCGTTTCATGATGTCGTCGGACATGCTCGCGAAACTGCAGCGCTATTGGATTTGCCGGATTGTTTTGCGGCAGTATGACGTCATTCCTATTCATGAAAAGGACAATCCGCGCAAGATTGCCGCCTCGCTGCTGGAAGCCCGCAAAGCGTTGCGCGAGGGCTATTTGGTCTGTGTTTTCCCGGAAGGCGGCATCACCCGGACCGGAACGATCCGGGCGTTCAAGCGCGGTTTCGAGCAAATCGCCCGCCATACGGATGTCCCCATCATTCCCATTTACATGGGCGGATCATGGGGAACGATGTATTCGTATTATTCCGGGCGGCTTTTGAAGCGATGGTGGCGCGGCGTCTTCCGGCGCTACCGCGTTACGCTGTTATTTGGAAAAGCGCTGCCGACCGATACGCCCGCCTTTCGCGTCCGCAATGCCGTCATGGAACTTTCATGCGATTATTTCAACGCACGGAAAGACGAGCACCGTTCGGTTGCCGAAGCCATCGTATCCGTCTGCCGGCGCAATTTCCGCTACCCGTTCTGCGATGATACATCCGGTCTTTCGTTTACGTGGGGCAAGCTCTTGATCGCTTCCCTCATTTTGGCTCGCTCTCTTCGGGAACGCACGCGTTCCCAAGCTCACATTGGCATTTTGCTGCCCGCCTGTTGTCCGAACGTCCTTTGCAACTTGGCGGTAGCCTTGCTCGGCAAGTGCACGGTCAACTTGAACTTCACCATCGGAAAGCAGGCTTTTGCCTCTGCCATCCAGCAGTGCGACATCCGGACGATTCTCACGAGTAAGAAGTTTGTGGAACGCTTTCCGGATCTGCCGGTTCCGGCCGGTTCGTATGTCTATCTCGAAGATTTGATGAAAAGCGTCACGAAACGGCAAAAGATTTCTGCGGCATTTGCGGTGCTGTTTTTGCCGTACCGGTGGATGGTCGCCTCCGATCCGACGGCCGCCGATTCGCTTTCCACGATCATCTTCTCGTCCGGTTCCACGGGAGAGCCGAAGGGTGTCATGCTCAGCCAGCACAACATTCTCTCGGAGGTCGAGAGTTTGCGCATGTTGCTTGCGACGAGTCGCGAGGATCACATCACCGCCGCGTTGCCGTTTTTCCACTCGTTCGGCCTCATGGGCTGTCTGTGGTATCCGCTTTTGACGAATGTCCGTGTCACCTACCACACGAATCCGTTGGAAGCCCCGGTCATCATCGACATCGTCCGGAAGAAATCCTCCACGATGATTTGGGGGACGCCGACCTTCCTATCGCTGTATTTGCGCCGCGCCACGAAAGACGATTTCAAGACGCTCAAGATTGTGCTGGCCGGTGGCGAAAAGCTCAAACAGAGCCTCATTGACGCGTATGTGGAAAAGTTCGGGATCCGACCCTTGGAGGCGTATGGTGCCACGGAGCTTTCGCCCGGCATTGCGGTCAGCGTCCCGAACGGTACGGGTGGCGGCATTGTCCAAGCCGGGTACAAGGATGGGCGCACGGGTTTGCCGTGTGCCGGTATTGCCATGAAGGTGCTAGATCCGGATACGGGAGAAGAGTTGGGTCCCAACCAGGCTGGCTTGCTGTATTTGCGCGGTCCGAATGTCATGCTCGGCTACTTTGGCCGAAAGGATTTGACGGATGAAGTCATCAAGAACGGTTGGTATTGTACGGGCGATATCGCCTTTATCGATGAGGATGGCTTTATTGCCTTGACGGATCGCCTGTCGCGTTTTTCCAAGCTTGGCGGCGAAATGGTTCCGCATGTCGGTGTCGAGGAGGCATTTGTCAAAGGCGCCAATCTTCCGGAGAATGCGTTGGCCGTCACGGGCGTTCCGGATGAGCGCAAAGGCGAGAAACTAGTCGTTCTCTACACGAAAGAGTGCGGGACGGCGGAGCATCTGCAACATGTCATTGCCGAGATGAATTTGCCGAATTTGTGGCGACCGGCCCCGGCCGATTACCACTTGGTGAACCAAATCCCGCTTTTGGGAACCGGAAAGCTTGATTTAGCCGGCATCAAGCGGCTTGCGCTTGAGGTTTCGGGAAATGGACTGAAGCCGGACCATGTCTAGCCGTCTGTATATTGGTTTGGATGCGGGCGGTTCCCATGTGCATGGGCTATTGGGGAGCGCGGCGGGCGAGGTGCTTTCGGAGGCGTTGATCGCCGAAGGCGCCAATCCGAATTTTGTCGGAATCGAGACATCTGCCAAACGTCTAGAAAAGGCGATTTCGGAATTGTGGAAAGAAGGGGAGGTCTGCGGCGTCTTTGCGGCTGTTGCCGGGGCGCTAACAGGCGACAATTCGCAACGTCTTGCCTCGTTGTTGACGGCGCGGTTTTCGGTTCCGGTCCGGATTGGCTCCGATGTCCTATCCGTCTTCGCGGCAAAGCCGGATTTGCCGGAGGCGGCGATTTGCGTCTTGCTTGGAACGGGCTTTTCCGTCTTTGCGCGAACGGCGTACGATGCGCCGCTCCTGCGTGTGCGCGGCTGGGGCGCGCGTTTTGAGCAATCGGCGTCCGGGTATGCGCTCGGACGGAATGTGGTTCGCGAGGCATTGCGCGAGGACGAGCGCCGGGCGATTTGCGGTGAAGGTCTGGCGCCGTCGCCGCTATTGGCGGCAGTCCGGGCACGGCTTTGTCTGGCAGAAGGCGTCCCGTTGACGGGGGTGTTGGATCGGCTGCTTCAGATGCCCGTCCGTGACATTGCGTCCTTTGCGCGCTTTGTCTTTGATTCATCGATTTGTCCGGAATCATTACGTCTGCGTTTACTGCACGGGATGGTGGAGGAAGTGTCGGAAGCCATTGACGAGCTTGTCCGGCTATCGCCTGTTCCCGTGCAATCTGTCCTCTTTTCCGGAGGAATTGCCTCTGCCGCTTTTCCCGGAATGCTCCCTCTTTTGGCGGAGCGGTTTCCCGGATTCCGTTTTCATCTTCCGTCATTGACGCCTGCGGAGGGAGCCCTTCGCCATGCCCGCCGGCTCTTTTCAATCCCTTTCGAATGATTATGCTTGATACGGAAAAAAGAAATCCCCGCACCCTTTTGCTAGACCGGATGTCGTCCGATGAGATGGTATCCGTCTTTCAGGAAGAAAACCGGGCCGCAGTAGAAGCCTTGACGCCTGCGCTACCGATGATTGCCCGTGCCATTGACGCATCGGCCCGGGCGTTGTCGGCTGGCGGGCGCATTCTGTATGTAGGCTGCGGGACGTCTGGGCGGTTGGCGGCGCAGGATGCGGCGGAGTGTCCACCGACGTACGGCACGGACCCCGGGCAGGTCGTCGCCGTTTTGGCGGGAGGCGCCTCTGCGCTCGTCAAAGCGTCGGAGGGGGCGGAAGACGCTGCCGAGGATGGCGCAAGAGCCATCCAAGAGCGGCAGGTTTCCTCAAGGGACATTGTCGTCGGCATTTCGGCTTCCGGGGGGGCGGCCTACGTTCTCGGCGCCCTTCGCGCGGCGCGTATGGCCGGTGCGAAAACGATTTCCGTGACAAGCAATGCCGATGCGCCGATTTCAGCGGAAGCGGACATTGTGATTTACACACCGACGGGTGCGGAGCCCGTAACGGGGTCCACGCGCATGAAAGCGGGGACAGCGCAAAAGCTGGTTCTAAATATGATTTCCACGGGCGCAATGGTCAAAACGGGGCATGTCATCAGCAATCTGATGGTGAACCTGAAACCGACCAACCGCAAGCTTCGCGCACGCATGATCCGGATTGTCTCCGTGCTGGCCGAATGTCCGGAGGAGGTCGCCGAGCAACGGTTGGAGCGTCACCATTGGTCCATTCGTTCGGTATTGGCGGCGAACGAGTAGAAGAAAAATTCCCTCCGCGTGGCGGAAAGGAACTTTTCTTGGCTTGTGCAGTTGTCCGTAAGCTGAGTCTACAAGGCAAGCATGCGTTCGATCGGCTTACGGGCCTTTTCGATGATTTCGGCCGAGAGCTTCACTTCCGGCGTGTTGGAGCGAAGGGAATCCCGGATGGCTTCCAGCGTCAGTTTTTTCATGTCGGCGCAGACGGGAAGCGGTGTCAGCGGATAGAGTTTTTTGCCGGCAGCATCGATGGAGAGACGATGGAGGATGCCGCTTTCCGTCCCGATGATAAATTCGGATTCCTTTGCATTGGTGATGCGGGCAATCATGCCGCCTGTCGAGAGGGCTTCATCGGCTAGGGCGACGACCTCGGGACGGCATTCAGGGTGGCAGAGGAATAATGCATTTGGGTGCGCGGCCTTGGCTGCCTGCACGTCGGCGACCGTGATACGATCGTGAATCGGGCAGAAGCCCGGCCACAAATCCATCGGGCGATTCAATTTTTTGGAAACGTTTGCGCCAAGGTTGCGGTCGGGCAAGAAGAGAATGGGCTTCTCTGCGGGGATGGAGGCAACGATGCGTTCGGCATTTGCCGATGTGCAGCAGATATCGACCTCCGCCTTTGTTTCGGCCGTTGTATTGACGTAGGCGACAAGGACGTGGTCCGGATGTGATTGCCGGAAAGCCTGAATCCGTTCGGCGTTGGCCATTTCCGCCATTGGGCATCCGGCATCGGAAACGGGGTGCAGAACAATGGAGCTTGGAGAGAGAATCTTTGCGGTCTCCGCCATAAAACGGACACCGCAGAAAACGATGACGGGGGCCTTTGTTTTGGCGGCTTGGATGGATAGCTGCAACGAATCGCCTGTAAAGTCTGCGATTTCCTGCACGTCGTCGGGGCAGTAGTTGTGCGCCAGCAAGATAGCCTTGCGTTCATTCTTGAGGGAG
>JBJEVW010000209.1:0-10986 GCA_051884735.1 Kiritimatiellia bacterium
TTCTTTTTGTCTGACGAAAATCATTTTTTGCCAGTATTTTCAGGCAAAATTGAAATCCTGGAATAAATGATTCCGGATTTTTCCGGGATAAGGGTGTGGGTACGATATGACTAGTCAAAAGCGCTTTGAAATGGTAGAATAAAAGCATGAATTTCACATGGATACGGTTATCGGGAGCGCGTGTGCTCTTTCTAATTCCGCTTTTCGCGTTTTCGGCGACAAGCGAAGCCGTGTCTTTGCATGTTGCGGAGATGACGCCGGACCGGTATGAGCCGATTTTGGAACGTCATCCTTTCGGTCCGCCTCCGCCCGCCACCGGCAACGAAGAAGGCGGGAAGGAAGCGGGTGCGGCTGAAGAGGGGGAAACGGCGGCGATCATTCCGGAAGGTTTGGACAAGGTGAAAGTCACCTTGCTCTCGCGTTTTCACGGCAATCCGGCGGTTGGCTTTACCGATGGAACGGACGGGCGCTCCTACTATCTGCTGGAAGGGCAGACCTTTGAGGATTTCACCTGCGAAGAAGTGCACTTTGCGGAGCAGACCGTCACCTTGCGTCGAAGCGGCGTTTCCGCGGAGTTGCCGCTATGGATCAATCCGGCGACGACGAACTGTGCGGATGTCCTCGCGTATGGTCAGCCGGCCGGGAAACTTGGCGTGTTGCCACAGCCCCCGGCGGAAAACAAGGAAGCGGAAGCCGCCAGGGAAGAGATGAAGGAGCGTCGCCGCAAGGCATACGAAGAGTTCCAGGAGCGCCGGCGCCGCAATGCGGAGGAAATGGCGGCCCTGTCGCCCGAGGATCGGGAAAAACGGTTGCACGAGATCAATACGGATTTAATCATCAACGGAGGCGGACCGCCGCTTCCCATCGAGTTGAACGACGAAGATCTCGACAAGCTCTACGATGCGGGCTTTGACGTTGGAAAACGTCCGGGAAGAGGACGGCACAGAGGCTCTTCCCGCAGTCGTTCCGGTTCGACGGGCGAGTCCGGCAAATCCGCGTCGTCCGCCGAGGCGGAAACCCCAACGGAAGGAGCGAAGTAGCGATGCCGATAACCATCCATTTGTCCGGCCGGAAAGAGCCGCTTGTTTGCGACAGCGGCATTTGCGTGCGGGAGATCATGCCGGCGCGGGATTCGCGCGGATATCCGGTGGTGGCGGCGCTCGTCAACAACGACGTTGCGTCTCTCCAGACCCGTTTGGCGATGAATTGCACGGTGCGGCCGCTTTCGGTTGCCTCGCAAAACGGGTGGCTGGTTTTTCGCCGCACGATGTGTTTCCTCCTTTCGGTCGCCGCGAAGCGCGCTTTGCCTGGCTGTTGTTTTCGGGTACGGCATTCGATCGGCTGCGGGGTTTACGCGACCTTGCGCGATGCGCAAGACGCGCCCGAACGGCCTGTGACGAACGAGGAAGTTGCGCGTCTGCGCACGGCGCTCTCTGCGCTTGTGGCGGAGGATTTGCCGATCCGGCAAGAGCTTTGCGGCTACGAAGAAACGGTCGAAACCTTTGCGAAAGCGGGGCGGCATGACAAGGTCGGTTTGCTTCAGCACATGAATGCGCCGGTCGTTCTGTTGCAGACGTGTGGGGAAGATCGCGAAATCTACCAAGGCGCCATGTTGGCCTCCACGGGGCAGTTGACGCCGCTGGAGATTTTGAGGGAAGGCGATGGCATTCTGGCCATTGGACCTTCCCGGCACGATCCGTTTACCGTAGCGCCTCATTCCGTCAACGAGAGTTTGATGCGCATTCATCGCGAGCATGCCATTTGGGGCGACATTCTGGGCATCCACTGTGTCGGCGATCTCAATCAAGCCGTAGCGGACCGGTGCATCGGCGACGTCATGCAGATGAGCGAGGCGTTGCACGACAAGAAATTCAGTCAGATTGCCGACTTGATCGCTTCGCGAAAGCCCATGCCACGCCTCGTATTGATTGCGGGGCCGTCGTCGGCGGGAAAAACAACCAGCTGCAAGCGGCTCGGTATCCATTTGCGTGTCAATGGGCTGCATCCCGTCATGCTCTCCACGGACGACTACTTTGTCGATGAGAAAGACGATCCCATCGGTCCGGACGGAAAACCGGACTACGAAGATATCCGTGCCGTTGACATTGACGGCTTGAAGAGCGATATCGCCGCCCTTTTCGAAGGGAAGGAGATTCGCCGGCGCCAGTTTGATTTCCGGTCCAAGAAGCCGGTCTGGACCGAAGAGCGGATTCATCTTGGCCCCACCGACATTCTCTGCATCGAAGGCATCCACGGGTTGAATCCGCTGCTCACGGATTCCATTCCCCGGGAGAAGAAGTTTCTCATTTACCTGTCTGCGATTACGCAACTGGGGATTGACGATACGACGATACTTCCCACGTCCGACAATCGCCTGATCCGGCGCATTGTGCGCGACAATCTCTTTCGCGGACACGATGCGAAGAAAACCATTTCGCTTTGGCCGAATGTCCGGCGCGGCGAGGAAAAGTGGATTTTCCCGTATCAAAACGAAGCCGACCTGTCCTTCAATTCATCGTTGGATTACGAGCTTTCCGTTCTCCGGCCATACGCGGAAGCCCTTCTTGCGGAAGTCAAACCGTGCGATGCCGAGTATGCCACGGCGCGCCGTCTGCAGGACGTGCTCAAGAATTTCCATCCGATTCCACCGAATGGCGTACCGGGCAATTCAATTTTGCGCGAGTATATCGGCGGTTCCATTTTTCAGTATTAGCCGGCTGTCCGCCGGCCCTTTTCCACAAACCCCTTTTTCGACCGATTGACCATGAGTGCTATCAATTTGCGAGTTGTTTGCTACAGGCCCCCGCGCCGTTCCCGGACGCTTGAAGTCTTTTTGAAACGTCCGACATTCGATTCCAAGGCGCAGGTGGTTGCGCAGGAAATTCTCTCCGATATTGCGCATCGCGGACTTCCCGCCGTTTTGGCGGCGGTTTCCCGCATTGACAAAGTTTCCCTCCGTGCGACGGAGCTGCGGATTTCGGAGCGCGAATTCGAATTGGCGGACACTGTCTTGAGCGAAGAAGTCAAGGAGCGGATTCGTGAAGCGCACGATCGCGTTGCGGAATTCGCCCGGCGATCCATGCGCCCGGATTGGTCGATGAAGACCCCGAACGGCGGCGTCTTGGGCGAAATGTTTCGTCCGCTCGAGCGTGTCGGCGTCTATGTTCCCGGCGGCACGGCGCCACTGGCCTCTACGGTTGTCATGACGGCGACGCTGGCGCAGGTTGCGGGCGTTCCGGAGATTGTCGCCTGCACGCCTTGCGCGAAGGACAAGACGGTCCGTCCGGAAATTCTGTATGCCATGAAGCTGTGCGGCATCAAGGAGGCGTACCGGATTGGCGGCATCCAAGCCATTGGCTTGATGGCCTACGGTATCCGCCATACGGAGCCGGTCCAGAAGATTGTCGGCCCCGGCAATGCGTTTGTGACGGCCGCCAAGCAGCTTGTCTACGGGACGGTCGCCCTCGATCTCGTGGCGGGTCCGAGCGAAATTGCGATATTGGCGGACGATTCCATGAATCCGGATTGGATTGCCGCCGATTTGCTTTCTCAGGCGGAGCACGGCTCCGGGCATGAGCGTTCGCTCTTCATCACGGACAGCGAAGCCTTTGCCCAGAAAGTCAGCGATGCCATTGCGAAACGGATTCCCAAGATGTCCCGCAAGGACAAGGTGATGAAAGTCATCGAAAATTCCGGCATTCTCCTTCTCGTCGCGCCGAGCATCGAGGTCGGCCTTTCGGTCATCAACCGGTTCGCCCCGGAACATTTCGAGTTGATGGTAAAGGATCCGGAGAAATACCTCCCCCATATCAGCTCCTCCGGAGCGGTATTTGTCGGGCCTTGGACGCCGGAATCCGCCGGCGACTTTGCAGCCGGACCCTCCCACGTCCTTCCCACGGGCGGGGCGGGGCACATGTTCAACGGGCTCACCGTCGAAGATTTCCGCCATCGCACGAGCATGGTGCAGTATACGGAAAAGGATCTTTCCGATGCGCTTCCCATCATCCAGACCTTTTCCAACATCGAGGGGCTTGACGGCCACCGTTGGGCGGGTGACGTCCGTTTCAACCAAGGTCTGGAAGCCAACATCGGCGAAGAAGGGAACGGTCCCGACGCCGATTCCGAAACGGAATTGAATCAGCATTGAGAGTCCGTCTTCCGGCTGTTGCTTTGCCAATTGCTTTTGACTTTGTTAGACTATCCCATCATTCGACTCACAATAGATTTTGCGGGTTTAGCCGCCGAAAGCGGTTTTCCGTCCTTGCGCCGGCTTCGGTTCATCCTTTTCCGGGGCTGCGCCGCTCCCTTCAAAAAAAAGAGGTATCCCTTCAAAACGCTCTCTGTCTTCCGGTTTTCGCCGTTCCTGCACACGCCCGCATCCTCCCGTTTGGAGAGATGCCGGCGTGGTGTTGTTTTCGTGTTTGGTCCTTACGGGAAACTTTGTCCGCCCTGATCGGATGGTTTGCTCCGGTTTGCGGCGATTGCCTGTTTTTCTCTTTTTTCTTTTCAACCTCTTTTCTTTTGTTTTTTTGATTTATGACCGACCCTGTTCCGGCTGACGGATCTGCCTTGATCTGGCGCATTGTCATCATGATGGCGGCGTTAGGGGCCAGTTTTTTCTTTTCCGCCTCCGAGTTTGCCGTCATTCGTCTCAACCGTCTAAAGCTCAAGAGCGAAGTTGACGACGGCAATCGCACGGCGGGGATATTGCAGCATTTTCTGGAAAACGCCGGGCGCTATCTGGCCAGCATTGCCATTGGAAACACCTTTGCCAATTTGTTGCTTTCCTCGCTTGTCGCCGTTACCTTTTCGGAACCTCTCACCGAATGGCTGATCGGGCGTTTTTCCGGGGTTGGAGCCGACAAGGAGTTCGTGACCTCCATTGCCACGATTGTGGTGACCGTCCTCATTACGTACCTTGTTTTGGTTTGCGGGGAGATTACGCCGAAGCAGTTTGCCATCAGCAAGGGAGAAAGTTTTGCGTATCGCTTTGCGCGACTGCTTCGCGGGTGGTCCTGCCTTGTTGCGCCGATCGTCTGGCTCGTCGACCATAGCGGGCGTCTGATTCTCAGGCTTTTCGGGGTGAAGCAGCTCTCCTCCACGCAGGTGGATGTCGATGAAGAGCAGATTTTGATGCAAGTGGAATACGGCGAGCAGCATGGCGCCATCGAAACGGACGAGAAAGAGATGATTCAGAACGTATTCGAGCTGAACGATCTTACGGCCGCAGACGTCATGGTCCACCGCAAGGATATCGTCGCCGTCTCGTCGGATGCTACGCCAAAGGAAGTGCAGAGCGTCATCCGCGAAACCAATTTTTCTCGTATTCCCGTCTATTCGGGCACCATTGACAACATCATCGGCGTCCTGAATTCGCGTGACATACTCTTGCGTTCGCTGGAAGGGAACGATTTTTCCATTACGCCGCTGATCCGCACCATCCTGTTTGTTCCGGAGACCTTGAAGACGGACGTTCTTCTCAAGCGTCTGCAAGCCCGCAAGCAGTCGATTGCCATTGTCGTCGACGATCATGGCGGAACCTCGGGGCTTCTTTCGATCGAAGACCTGCTGGAGCAGATTGTGGGCGAAATCTACGATGAATACGATACGGAATCGGAGATTCCGCGGATTGCCAAACTTTCCGAAGAGAAATGGCGCATTCCGGGAGAATCCACGATTGACACCGTCAACACCGAGGTGGAGACGGCACTTGTCGAAGGCGAATTCAATACCATTGGCGGGTATGTCATTGAGCGGCTGGGAGCCGTTCCGGTGCCCGGCGCGGTCATTGACGTGCCGGAACTGCATCTCGTCTTGACGGTGGAACGGATGGAAGGCCATCGCGTCGCAAGCGTCATTCTCGAGAAAAAGGCTCCGGATCCTCAAACGGACGAGGAGAATGCCGGTTCCAGTCCGGAGGAGTAGCCGATCCCGGTTTTCGCCTCTGCGTTCTTCTTCGTTCGTAATGGGGTATTTTTTTCAATTCTCTAACCATTGTGTTGCAACATGTTTACATTCGAGTCTCGTGAAACCGTCTCGCTGGACGGAATTTGGTCGTTTCATTTTACGGAAGGGGGTGCCTTGGATGACGCCGTTCCGGGGTTTGGGCAATATGACGACGTCATGCCGGTTCCGGCGGTTTACGATTTGCACGTCCGCTATCTTCGCAAGCGCGGACTGGCGCGCTATCGCCGCACCTTCACGCTAGCGGCGTCTTGCCCTGCTGCGGTACTCCGCGTGGACGGCATCGGTTTGTGTGCGCGGTTTTGGATTGACGGCGTAGAGGCCGGAACGGCCGATATGGCGTACAATCCGTATGTGTTCAAAACAGGCCCTCTTGCGGCGGGCAAGCATGTCATCGAGATGGCGATCGACAACCGGCTCTCGAAGGATACGCCGTTTTTCAAGCCCAATTACGATTTTTACGCTCATGGCGGCGTTTACCGTTCCATTTCCCTGGAGGCGTTGCCGGAGGGCGTCGCCTTTGAGCGGATTCAGGTTCGCACGCTTGATTACCGCACCGGAAAGGTGTCGCTGCGGTTTCTCCTGCGCGGCTGCACGAGCGCCCAAAAGCTTGCCGCCTCTCTTTGCTTCGATACGGACGAAGCGCCTCGCATGGTGACATTGGACGCAGTGCCGACGGCGCTTGCGCCCGAAGGGGAGGCCACGTTCGAAGCCGTCGTGCCGCATGCCCGTCTCTGGACCACGCAATCGCCGGAGCTCCATACGCTCACCTGCACGCTTTCCGCCTCCGGCGATACGCTCACGGAGACCTTTGGCATTCGCGAAATCCGCACCTCGGGCGGCAAGTTGCTGCTCAATGGCGAGCCGCTTTGGCTCCTCGGGTTCAACCGCCACGAATCGCATCCCGAGTTGGGCCCCGTCCTTCCAGAGAGCATCATGCTCACGGACCTCGAGCACATGCGCGAACTGGGGTGCAACTTTGTGCGCGGGGCGCACTATCCGCAGGATCCGCATTTTCTCGATCTTTGCGACCGGCTCGGTTTTCTCGTTTGGGAAGAAGGACTGGCCTGGGGAAATGAAGCGCCGGTTCTCTCCGATCCCGTTTTCATCGACGGGCAGGTTGCGCAGATGCGCCGCATGGTCCGGCAGAGCATCAACCACCCGAGCGTCATCATCTGGGCATTTCTCAACGAATTCGATTCGGGCTGCGATGCCGGCGTTTCGCTTTGCCGCCGTCTCGTGGACACCCTCAAGGAGGAAGACGCTTCGCGCATCGTGAGTTTTGCCTGCAATCGCGGCGGAAACGACCGTTGCTCGGGCATGGTCGATTTGGTCTCCTTCAACACCTATCCGGGCTGGTGCTGGCCCGAGGCGATCGAGCAGGAGCCGGAGGATATGATTGCCTCTGCCATTGAGTCCAATGTCAAGCATTTCCTGAAAATCCGCAAGCCGGACGCCCCCATCATCGTTTCCGAGATGGGATGTTGCGGCGTCTACGGTGCGCACGACGATGCCGCCGCGCAATGGACCGAAGAGTTCGAGTTGCGGTATGTCCGCGCCTCCTACGAGACGGCTTTGGCCTACCCGGATATTCAGGGCTTCACCGTGTGGCAGTTGAATGACTGCTACAGTTACCACCGCAAGGGCGGCAGTCTGCGGGGCAAACCGTTCGGACAGAATCTGGCCGGTGCGTTCGATCTCTACCGCCGCCGGAAACTGGCGGGCTATCCCGGGGCTCTCTTCTCCAAGCTACATCCGTAACCGGCTGCATCGAATCGGGTATGCCGGCGATTCAGGATTTCACAAAAGGGCCTCTATTCAAGCCGCTTGTTCTCTTTTCGCTTCCGTTCATGCTGTCGAACGGATTGCAGGTTCTGTATTCCGTCGTCGACATGCTGATTGTCGGGCGCTACGTTGGCGAGACCGGGTTGGCGGCCGTCGCCAACGCCGGCCGGATGTTTGTCTTCCAGGCGCTTCTGGCGGTCGGCTTTTCGGCTGCCGGGCAAGTGTACATTTCCCAGCTGATCGGACAGGGACGTTATCGGGATCTCAACCGGACGATCGGGACGTTTTTCACGTTTTTCATCGTGTTGGGGCTCGCTCTGACGGTCTTTTTTCTCGGTTTTGCAAAGCCGTTTCTGCATCTCATGGCGGTTCCGGAAGGAACGTATCGCGATTCCTTCCTCTATTTGATCATCTGCACGGCGGGGCTTGTCTTCACCTACGGGTACAACATGATTGCCGCAGTGCTCCGCGGGTTGGGCGATTCCTTCCATCCGTTTTTGTTCATCGCGATTGCCTCTATCGTCAACATTCTGTTGGATCTCGTCTTCATTGCCGGTTTCGGCATGGGCGTCGTGGGAGCGGGGTTGGCCACCAGTCTCGGGCAGATCGTATCCTGCCTGCTTTCGCTTGGGTTTCTGTACCGGCACCGGAAACAGTACCAATTCGATTTCCGTCCTGAACGGTTCCGGCCGGACAAGGCGATTGTTCTCGCCTTTGTGAAATTGGGGCTTCCGTTGGGAATGCGCTATTCGCTCGTGAACATTTCCATGATGGTTGTTTTGCGGATGGTGAATGGATATGGAACGGCTGCCGCCGCCGTTTTCGGAATCGGCTGCACGATCGACGACACGATTACGAAGATGACGCAAGGCATCATGCAGGCCTCGACCGGCATCATCGGGCAAAATTGGGGTGCGCGCCATTTTGGGCGCATTCGCCGGACGGTCTGGTACGCCTGGTTTCTTTCGGCGGGTTTCTATCTTCCGTTCGGCATCTTGATTGTCTGCGCACCCCGCTTTTTCTTCTCGCTCTTTTCGGACAGTCCGGCGGTTCTGGAGCTTGCGCCTGTTTTTGTGAATGCCATCGTTTGGTCTTTCCCCGCATTGGTTCTTTTGCGTGGAACCAATGGCTTCGTCAACGGCATCGGCAACATGAAGCTGGCCTTTCTGCTCGGTTTGCTAGACAGCCTCGTTCTCCGGATTGGCTTATGCTGGCTGCTCGGCAGCTATTTGGGCTATGGTTTCCAAGGATATGTATTGGCCTACGGAACATCCGTTTACGGACTTTGCCTTCCGGTTTTGGTCTACTTTTTCTTTCTGAACTGGGAACGCCGCGGCGTATCCACGGCTCCCGATCGAACTTGTCACGCTTTGGAGTAAAGAATCGCCATGATGACATTGGAAAACGGAACGCTTTCGTTGGACGGCGTTTCTCTGTTGACGGCGCTTGAGCCGGAATGGACGGCTGAAATCGTTCCGGAAGGAGCCTTTCTCTCCCGCCCCTTCGGCAACCGGGCGTCTGCCTGTCTGCTTCCGCTTGGAAAGGTCGAACGCGTCGACCGGTTTGCGGCGAGCGTCCGTTTTGCCAATACGCCTTGGTGGACACATCCCGTAAGCGGACCGGTAGCGGACAAGCCGCTGCCGCCGCTCGCCTATTGGGTGCTGTACCGGCATCTGCCGCAAGCCGATGGAAGCGTGCCGCTGACACTGCTTGTCCCGTTGCCGACGGAGCGCGAAGCCATTTCGCTCCAGACGACACGAGGGGGGACGACCGCCGACGTGCTCTCGATCCTTGCGGAGACGGGCGATACGAGCCTCCCCGTGCAAGGCGGCCGCTGCCTCTTCGTGGCGCACGGAACCGATTTGGATACGCTTCTTGAGCAATCCGCCCGGGCTGTTTCCGGCGTTCTTCCCGGCGCCCGGCGCCGCAGCAAGAAGCCGACGCCGTCCTTTCTGGACAAATTCGGCTGGTGCACCTGGAATGCCTTTTATCAGGCGGTCGACCGCGATAAGGTCATGGAAGGCCTTCGGTCCTTTTTCGCCGCCGGCACGCCGCCGCCGCGCTTTCTCGTCTTGGATGACGGCTGGCTCGATACGGAGCCGCTTCCGTGCGGGGGCGATGTTCTTAAAGGCTTCGAGGCGAATCCGCAAAAGTTTCCGGGCGGACTCAAGGCCTTTGCGGGGGATGTTCGCGCCGCTTCCCGCATCAAGGAAATTCTGGTTTGGCATGCCGTTCACGGGTATTGGCGCGGCATCTCGCCAACGGCTCCGGCGATGCGCCGGTACCGGCCGCGTCCGGTCTCGATGTCGGGCGATGCCAACATGACGCGCTCGTCCTTTACGTGGCTTGAGGGATGCGACCAGACCTATCTGCCGGCCATCGAGAAGTTGCGTGCCTTCTACTTTGATTTCCACCGGTTTTTGCAGGATTCCGGCATCAGCGGCGTGAAGGTCGACAACCAATCCTCGTTCCTGTACGAGTCCAATGCCTATGCACCCGGCAAGGGCCGCACGGCGCATGCAAAAGCCTTTCGCCGCGCGCTCTCCGTTTCTGCGAAGAAGCATTTTTCCGGCCATCTGATTTCGTGCATGGGCGATGCGCCGGAAATCCTGTACGAAGCACCATACGACAATTTGGCGCGTTCTTCCGACGATTTTTTTCCAAACCGGCCCGCTTCCCATGCGGCGCATCTTCGTGCCAATGCCTATTTCGGGCTTTGGTTCGGGCAATTCAGCTGGATGGATTGGGACATGTTCGTGAGCGGGCATCCGTATGGCCCGTATCATGCGGCGGGGCGCGTTCTTTCGGGTGGCCCCGTTTATGTAGCGGATGCGCCGCAGGAACATGGTGCCGAGTTGCTCCGGAAGGTGGTTTTCCCGGATGGTACGGTTGCCCGGTGCGACGCTCCGGCGCGGCCGGCCTTGCGGTCGCTGTTTGGCGATTGCGAGAAGACGAAGGAGCCGCTTGTGTTGGCGAATACGTTTTTGGGCGGGCAGTACGGCGTGGTTGGCGTATTCCAGTCGGAGCCCGGCGAAGCGGCGGCAGCGGCCTTCCGGGCCGGATGCCATGCCGTGCGGGCGTCCGATTTGCCGGGAAGGGCGGGGAAACGGCGCGGCGCCTGGGCCGTGTGGGCGCATGGCAGCAAGGTATTGCGGGTACTCTCCAAGCCGGAGGGGGAAATGAAGAGCTTCAGCGTGCAGGGTCTCGCGGAAGACTGTCCGCTCGGCTGCGAACTGT
>JBJEVW010000210.1:0-10915 GCA_051884735.1 Kiritimatiellia bacterium
TACACCCAAAAACGGGTGTTGCTTCAAATGCGTCGCCCCTGGCCTTTATCTGTTCTCGAATAGCGGAGAATAGAGATTTTTGGTAGACTTGCGACAGATTCTATTTCTTTTTGCCTTCTTCATTATGGAAAATGTCATCGATACCTTGAAAGCCCGCGGCTTGTTCGACAACTGGACCGGTCCCGGCGCCTACGATTTGCTCAAGAACCCCTCCGTCGTCTATTGCGGATTCGACCCTTCCGCAGACAGTCTTCAGGCAGGCAATTTCGTTGCCATCATGACGCTTTGCCACTATCAACGGGCCGGACACAAGGTGCTTGCTCTCGTCGGCGGAGCGACCGGTCTCATCGGCGACCCTTCGGGCAAAAGCGCCGAACGCGTTCTCCAGTCGGAGGAAACGATTGCCCATAACGCCGAATGCATCAAAGAAAACCTTTCGCGCTTCCTCGACTTCGGGCACGGTCCGAATCAGGCGCAACTGGTCAACAACCTCGATTGGCACGGCAAATTCTCTTTCATCTCCTACCTGCGCGATGTGGGACGCTACTTCCGCATGGGAACCATGCTCGGCAAGGAAAGCGTCAAGCAACGCTTGAATTCCCCGAACGGCATGTCATTCACGGAATTCTGCTACCAGACCATGCAGGGCTACGATTTTCTGCATCTGTATGACACATTCGGATGCCGGATTGAAATCGGCGGTTCGGACCAATGGGGCAACATTACGGCCGGAACCGACCTGCTGCACTATCAGCGCAATGTCGATGGCTATGGCGTTACCATCCCGCTGATTACGGATTCCGCCGGCAAGAAATTCGGCAAGTCCGAGGGAAATGCCATGTTTCTGGATAGCCGCAAAACAAGTTGCTACCAATTCTACCAGTTCTTCCTGCGGAGCGAAGATGCATCCGTCATCCGCTACCTGAAAGCATTCACTTTCCTGCCGCTCGACCAAATCGCGGAACTTGAGCAATGCGTGCGTACCGCCCCGGAAAAACGGGAAGCGCAAAAGGTGCTTGCCGAAGATGTCGTTCGCCGTGTCCATGGCGAGGAAGGTCTTCGCAAGGCGCAACAGGCGACACAAGCCCTCTTTGGAGGATCGCTGAGCGGCATGTCGGCGGAAGACTTACTCCCGATCTTCAAGGATGCTCCATCGCAAGATCTCGCCCGCGCGGCTATCATCGGCCAGCCGATCGTCCGCGTGGCACAGCTCTCCGGACTGTTCAAAAGCCTCGGAGAAGCCCGCCGGATGGCCGATGGTGGCGGGCTCTATTTGAACAACGAACGCGTCGGAACGGCCGACATTCTCACCGAAGACCGCCTTTTGGACGGACAGCTTCTGCTCCTCGGCGCCGGCAAAAAGAACCGCCGCCTCGTTCGCATTACACGCTAAGCTCCGCGCTTTTCGCCTATTTGTCTGAAAAATCGTTCTAGCTCCCAAATGGGGCAAATGTCGCGATTTCTTCCATCGTTCGACAGTTCGGTCATTGCAACGGAAGAAACCAATCGGGAATATGAAAGTTCACGCCTACATCATCAATCTGAAACGATGCGAAGCTCGGCGCAAGACGATTTTGGAACGCCTGGCGGCATTTCCGGAAATCGAACCGGAAATCGTAGAGGCCGTAGACGCGCAGGCCGAGGGAACGGAAGCCATGCAAAAACACGCCGCACCGGCTTCCGTTATCTTCCGGAACTGTTTGGAACATTCCCTCTCGAATGGTGAAATCGCGTGCGCTTTGAGCCATCTCAAGTGTCTGGAGATGATTGCGGCAGGAAAGGACGAAATTGGACTTCTGTTGGAGGATGATGCCCTTTTGGCGCCGGAATTCGGGCAAGCCGCCGCAGCCGCGCTGGAGGTTCTGGCCAAGGAAACCCGCCCTGCCCTCATTCTTTTTTCGGCTAGAACTTGGCGCTATGGCCATCGACAAAACAAATGGCACGGTCCCGGAAATTTGTTTCGTAGCACAAACGGAGTTGGCACATACGCCTATGCCGTCAATCGCGCAGGTGCGAAACTGATGGCCAAGACTTCTCTTCCGCTGATTGCGCCATTCGACCATTGGCACTTGAAATGCCGCGCAGGTTTGCGCCTTTACACCATTGTACCCCATGTCGCCAGTTTTGTCGGCGACAACGACGATTCAACGATTCGCGACGAGCGGATTGAAAAATGGAAAACCGGCTCCGAATACTGGAAAAAACGGCCCCGCATTTGGTTGTGGATGGCCCATAAGTTCCGGAGAATCGCTTTATTGAACGCTTTTCACCGGATTTTCCAGAGCGGCAAATTTGAAGGCAAAAGGTGGTAGAACGATGAATTTCATCATCCTTCAAGATATTCCATACCGTCATCCGGAAGGAGCGTTGGCACAATACCACGGTATCATTTGGGCCGAGGAATTGCAGCGCCTAGGACACGAAGCATCTAAAATGGTTATCGGCGATCCGGTGTCGGTGAAGCCGGATTGCCCGCTCTTGAGCGTCTCTACGCTGGAGCAGCGGCAGAATCCGGCATTTTGGCGGGATTTGAATGCCAACTGCGTTCTCTACTACTGCGGCCCAAATGAAAAAAGCCTTCGAACGATCAAGGCTGTCAAAGACGGATCTCCGCACACGAAGGTCATTGCTCGAATCGAAGGTTTCGGTGCTCCCGAACAAAAGCCTGTATGGCGAACATTGCAGCGCATTCCTGAACGATATATCGCCAACCGTCACTGCCCGACAGAGTTGTTTTCCTACGAAAAACGCCCTGTCATTGCGGCGGCATTGCGAACCGCAACGCAGACAATTCGTGATTTGATTCGTCCAAAGCGCGAGCTATGGGGAGAGATAGCCGATGCCGCCGATGCGGTTACGCTTTTCTTTCCGCGATTGGTCGAACAAGCGCAGTCTTATTTCCGCAATTGCGGACGCAATGATTTGTCGGCGAAAGTCCGTTGGTGCGGCTATCCGGTACGCCCGGTTTTCCAACCGAAGCCAAATGGAATAAAAAAACAGTCGTCCGTCATTTCTATTGCAAACTGGCGACACTTCAAAGACCCGGAACTCACGGCGGACGCCATGGCAATCGTCTTGAAGAACAATCCGCTGGCGTCATACACGATCATCGGCATCCAAAGCGACCGTGTTGCAAGCCGCATCATCGCAACTGTTCCGGAGGTGGCATCACGAGTCCAAGCCTACGAACACATCGACAATTGGAAACTTCCAGGCTTTCTGGCTTCGATGCAGGTGTTTATGATGTGTTCCCATAAAGAAGGCATACCTAGCGTCCTTTCTGAAGCACTCTGCTGCGGATGTTCGCTCGCGTTGGCGCCATCTCCGGCTTGTGGCGCATTCAAGGACTATGTCGCCAATGGGGACGGAACACTCGCCGTCTCCCGCCGTCCACGCGATGTCGCGAACGCGATTCAAGCGGAGCTTGAAATGTGGAACTCGAACAGACGCTCTGCGGACGATATCGCAAAAAAATGGAAGGCGACAACCGTCGGGGAACTCTGCAAAGAACTGATTGCATTCTCTATTGCTCCGTAAGCGGCATTTGCCTATCTCAAAGTATCGCCGCACACCGCGCCCCCTTCCCTAATTCGACAAAAAAAAAAGAATGAACGCCCCAATGCAACCAATAGCCGATCGGAAGTTGCGGATTGTCGTCGTGCATGCGCACTACCGGATTCGCGGCGGCGAGGATTCCGTTTTCGCAAACGAATGCGCGCTGCTGGAAGCGGCCGGGCATACCGTCATCCGCTACGAAAAGACGAATGACGAAATCCGGGATGGCGGTTTTTTCGCAAAACTCAAACTCCTCCGGAATGCCATTTGGAATCCTGGAACCGTTCGGGAAATCAATGCCTTGATCGATCGGGAACGTCCGGATCTGGTGCATTGCCACAATACATTCCCGACGATATCGCCATCCGTCTTTTGGGCTTGCGCAAAGCGGGATGTTCCTGTTGTTCTGACGCTCCATAACTTCCGGGCCGCCTGTCTGAACGGATATTTGTTCCGCGAAAACACCGGCACCGTCTGCGAACGCTGTTTGGGACGCGCTCCGCTTCCCGGTATCTGCCGGAAATGCTACCGGAACTCGTTTTTGGCTTCCTTCGTTGTGGCGGCACGGCTGCTCGTTCATCGCCTCATCGGAACCTATCGGAACAAGGTCTCCGCTTTCATTGCCCTGACGGAATCCGCAAAACGGATTTTTGTCCGCGCCGGGCTCCCTGAAGCCAAAATCCATGTAAAGGTAAATGTCATTCCCCCGGAGACTTCCGTAACGACGGAAAATACAGAGCGATTCGACATCCCGGCAAATGCTCAAATTGTTCTGTACGCAGGAAGACTTTCACCCGAAAAAGGGCCGGATGTTCTGCTGGAAGCGTGGAAGTTTCTTCCGCAAGATTCTTGCACCCATCTCGTTTTTGCCGGCGATGGACCAATGCGAGAATCATTGGAAAAGGCGGCCGGAAACATGAGAAATGCAAACCGGATTCACTTTTTGGGACGAGTTTCCGCCGCACCGCTTCACCACCTGATGAAACAGGCCTCCGTCCTTGTGTTTCCCTCGAAGCTGTATGAAGGCTTTCCGCTGTCACCCGTTGAGACGAACCGTGTCGGAACGCCGGTCCTTTGCTCGGATGTCGTTTGCGTCGCTCCGGAAATCGTGAACGCCGCAGCCGGGCGAACCTTCCCGAATGGAGATTCCAAGGCTCTTGCACAAATGCTTACGGAAATGCTCGAGCACCCGCGCCGCACAATCCCCGGCTCCCTCTTTCCGGAATGCGCTCCGGAAGCCAATCTCTCTCGCCTTCTTGAAATTTACGGCATGATTCTCAAGCCAAAACAAGACTAGTCCTTCTTGAGGACATACCGCTTTTTTCATCCTTTGCATCCTTCACTTTCATGTCTGTTCGTTCCGCCCTGGCACGCCTTGTCAAAGTCTTTTTTCCGGAAGGGCTCGCATCCTGCTTGCTCTATCTTGAAAGCACCGCCGCCTGCATTTGCTGGCTAGGAGCCGTTCATCTGATTCTGGCAAGCGGTTTTGAACCGATCCCCATGCTCCGGTTCGTCTCGCTGCGAATGGCTATTGTAGCCCCGCTTCTTTGGCTTTGCTTGCGGGTTCTGCAAAAACGCGGCGAAAGCACCAAGACGGTCTTTCTCCTTCTGTCGCTTCTGTGGCTGTCCGGAACCGCCTATATCCCGTTCCTTTCATCAGGAATCCCCGGCTTCTCTGCCTTTGTCCGCATTGTGCTGCCATGGCTCGTTTTCGGCTATACGCTTTTCAAAGCCGTCCATCCCATTATTCAAAAACTCTTTTTTGCCTTTTCCAATTCCCGCCATATCCGTTTGTGGCTGTATTTGATCGCCGTTGCTTTCTACCTGTTTGTCGGATTCCGGATTTATCTCACCATCGGCGACGGTCGTCTCAAGGGCGGAGATTCCGCACATTATGTGCTGATTGCGAAAAGCATCGCCGAGGACGGCGATCTTGACCTCATGAACAACTACCGGGACATTACGCGCCCGGGGACAAATCTGGAAAACTTCCGCTTCTTCGTCAACAACCAGATTTCCTATTTTTCTCCACCCGGAAAAATCTACTCCACGCATCCCTACGGACTTCCTTTTCTTCTGGCACCGGCATACGCCATTGGAGGAGAACCTGCGCTTCTTCTGCTCTTCGTCCTCATGACGGCCTTGTCCGCACCTCTTCTGTTCGAGATTCTGGGGCGCTATTGCACACACAGAGAACCGCGGGTTCTCCTTGTCTTCCTTTTCACGCTGCTGTACCCCTTCTGTGTCTACGGAAGCACGATTTGGCCGGAATCCGTGACCAGCGTCTTTTTTCTCTTTTCCTTTTGGGTTGCAACGGCACGGCGTAAATTTCCGCTTTGGCTTTGGCTGATTGCCGGCATTGCGCTTGGATACAGCTTCTGGCTCCTTCCGCGCCGGGGTCTGCCGACCCTCGTCATTCTTCTGGCCGGTCTTCTGTATCGCTGTTTCCGCGAGAAAAAATTCACCAACGCCATCGCCGTTCTCATTCCGTGCATTCTCCTCATTGCCGGCTCTGTCCAGATTAACGCAAACTTGTTCACGGGGCCACTGATGACGACTACGGGACGGGTGGAGCGACTCGCGACAGATTCGGCGTCGCCAACCATCTACAACGGAAGAGAATCTCCTTCTGCAACAAAAGCCAAAGTGCTCTCGATCAAGTCTTACCTTCCCGCCCTTGCCATCCTTGGCGACCGTTTCAAGGGCATGATCTGGCACAATCCGTTTTTGGTCTTTCTGATACCGGCCACCATCATGGCATTCTTTACGCGAAACAAGCGTGAACTGTTCTTCCCGCTGTGCTGCTTCTGGTCCGGATATGTACCGGCGTCCACCGCTTTTTTGTGCGGGTGGGAAGCCGGGGCCTGCCTCTATCCTCGCTATATCATGCAGGTGCTCGTTTTCTTGTCGATTCCCTGTATCGTCATTTGGAAACGGAAAGTCCAAATCGCAGAAGGGACGGAAGAAACGGAAAACGACAAAAAAACATGGTTTCCCGTTTCAGCCGGTGCCGGCTTTCTCGTTTTGCTCTCCATTCTTCCGTCCGTCATCGCGCTCTGGAAAATCGGCCGTTTTTACAACCCCTTGAAGGCAACCATCCGGGCATGCCACGCTTTTGCGGATATATCGACCTTCTGTTTCCCCGCCTTTCGACAACAAGTCTTCGTTTCAACCCCCGGATTTGAATATCCGCCGTTTGAATATCTCGTGGAATTGGCTCTGCTGTTGCTGCTCTCTTACTTCTTTTTTATTCGCAAAGAAACCGCTCGCCGGTCCAATGCCTTTTTGTCGGTTTGCCTCTTGATTGCGGCGGTTTTCATCATGGACTTGGTTGTCACCCACAATCTCGCCTTCACCTATTCTCCGTAGTTTCCGCCCCCCCGAACGCCACGACACTAGAGCATATCGCAAGCGCGTGTGGCAGCGCGAGGCTTGCCGCCGGCCCTCCCGGCTCGCACGCACGTGTGCGGCTTTGCACGCGTAATGGCGGTAGGGCCTCCCGGCTCGTCCGCACGTGTGCGGCTTTGCACGCGTAATGGCGGTAGGGCGCGATGTCCTCATCGCGCCGCCCGGGTAACGCGCGTGTGGCATGGCGCCGCGGGAGGGACGAGCTTCCGCTCGTCCGCAGCTTCACCACGCGAAATTTGCTCCAATCCCAAAAACTCGTGCGGCTTTGCGTGCGCAATGGCTCTTGCTTGCCCGTGGCGGCTCGCCACTCTCTGCGCGAAACAAAAAAAAATCGTGCGATGGCCATGTGCGGCGCGAGGCTTGGCTGCCGGGCCTCCCGGCTCGTCCGCACGTGTGCGGCTTTGCACGCGTAATGGCGGTAGGGCGCGATGTCCTCATCGCGCCGCCCGGGTAACGCGCGTGTGGCATGGCGCCGCGGGAGGGGCTTACAAATCTTCCGAAAACGAAACCCCGCGCAATTTCGCAATCAAGATGCCGTAGTTGACGATTGGAACACCCATGCGGATGCAATCGGTAATGCGGGAACGCATCTCGCGCCGGTTGAGCATGCACGCACCGCAGTGGATGACCAGCGCGTACTGCTTGAGCTCCTCTTCGGAAGGCCAGCCTCGCCCGCTGGTAAAGGACAGCTCGAGTTTCTTTCCCTTTGTATACGACTCCAGCCAACGGGGAATCTTGACGGTCCCGATATCCGTGCACTGCCTGCGGTGCGTACACCCTTCGGCAATCAGCACGCGATCGCCATCGCGGAGCCTGTCCACCGCTTCGGCTCCCGCCTTGAGAATCGGATAGTCGCCCTTGTACCGGGCAAACAAAATCGAAAAACTCGTCAGGGATACGCTTTGCGGAACAATCGCACGGACCTCTGCAAATGCCTGGGAATCCGTGACAACCATGCGCGGAGGCTTCTCAAAACCGTCCAAAAGCGCTTTCAGTTGCGGGACTTGCGCAATCGAACAGGCGGCCCCGGAATCCAGAATATCCCGGATCGTCTGTTGCTGCGGCAAGATCAGCCGCCCTTTTGGAGCCGCCGAATCCACCGGAACCACCAGCACGACATGGTCGCCCGGCCGAAGATAATCACCGATGATGCGCTGGCTCGCCGGGTCGTCGACCGACGTATGCGAAAGCCCGTCCCGGAACGCGGAAATGCCTTTCCCCGTCAACGCGCTGACGACAAAAACCGTTGTCCCGGCTTGCCGTGCGATTTCTTCGCGGCGCGCCTCCGGAACGGCTATGCAATCCGCCCGGTTGAGTACGACATGAAAGGCAATGCCCGCATCGCGCAAGAGCCGGATGGCATCCCGTTCCAAAGGGCCGATCCCGGTCTCGCCATCGGTCACAATCACCGCGATATCCGCACCGCGCAACTCCTCGCATGTTCGTTTGACACGCAATTCGCCAATGGTTTCCTGCCCGTCGTCTAGACCCGCCGTATCCACGAGCACACACGGCCCCAGCGGCAACAGTTCCATCGATTTGCGGACCGGATCGGTCGTCGTTCCCGGGACGTCCGAAACAATCGAAACCTGCTGCCCCGCAACAGCATTCAAAAGCGAGGATTTGCCGACATTGCGCCGGCCTAGAAAGGCGATGCGGATACGCTCGCCGGAAGGAGTGCTGAGAAGAGAATCCATCGCAACCAACAACTTTCTGTGCCTTATTTTGTGTGACGTGTGATCCCCTCAAGCGGAAATGCGGATTGACCGCATTTCCGCAAGCGAAATCCGGTTCCCTAGGTATTGGCTAAACGCGCATCGATGCGCGCCAAAACATGCTCGACCGAAAAACCGAAGTGCTTTGCCAAAACACCCGCAGGACCCGATAGGCCAAAGTTTTCCATGGAAATGCTTTCGCCGGAAACGCCGACATACCGCAACCAGCCAAACGACCGCGCAGCCTCGATCGAAATGCGATTCGTGCAGGAAACCGGCAAAACCGATTCGCGATACGAAGCAGGCATCTTCTCGAATAATTCCCAAGACGGGAACGATACAACGCGGATGTTGCGCTGCGGGCGCGCACGCGCCGCTTCAAGCGCAAGCGAAACCTCGCTGCCGGATGCCATCAAAATCAATTCCGGCGTCCCGCTGCCTGTCTGGTACAGCGTGTAGGCGCCATTCGCCGTGCCCGCCGCCGAAGCCACCGAGAGACGGTCGAAGACCGGGAGATTCTGCCGCGAAAGCAATAGCGCCGTCGGACCGTCCGTGCGCCGCAACGCCGCCAGCCACGCCTCGGAAACCTCCGCTGCATCGGCCGGACGGATCGTCACGACATTCGGCATCGACCGCATGTCGCAAATTTGCTCGACCGGCTGGTGCGTCGCACCATCCTCGCCAACCGCATACGAATCATGCGAGAAAACATAAATCGCCTGTTGGCGTGCAAGCGCCGCAATGCGCGTCGCCGGAATCATGTAATCCGAAAAGACGAAGAAGGTCGCCGTAAAGGGCAGGAAAAAGCCATGCGCCAAAATCCCGTTCTGGATCGCCGCCATTCCCAATTCGCGGACGCCATAGTGGATGTTGCGTCCCGAAAAATCAGTAGCCGAGACAGCCGGATACGCATCCAGCCAAGTCTTGTTGGATGGCCCGAGATCGGCCGAGCCGCCAACCAGCCACGGCAATTCCGCCGCGAGAAACTGCAAAACCTTGCCCGACGCCGCGCGCGTCGCCAACGGCTTGTCCGCCTCGAACACCGGCAATTTCTGAATCAAGCCGGACGGCATTTCTTTCTTCAGAAATGCTTGATACAACTTCGAGCGTTCGCTATCCTCCGCCAGAAAAGCCTTCTCTTGCTTCTGCCAAGCGCGGGCCATCCGGCGGACGGCGGCGGAATGGAGACGGAACATCCGCTGCACCTCGGGCGGAACATGGAAAGCGACATCGGCCGGCAAGCCAAGCGCCTGCTTCGTCAGACGGACTTCTTCCTCGCCCAGCGGCTCGCCGTGGCTCTTTGCCTTGCCGGAACGATTCGGCGATCCGAAGCCGATGATGGTCTTGCAAATCACCAAAACCGGCTTTTCTTGCGCCGCACGCTTGGCGGCGCGCAACTTGCGGTTGATTGCGGCAGGATCATGGCCGTCAACCGTCAAAACCGTCCAACCGTACGACTTGAACCGGAGTGCCGTGTCATCGGTAAACGTCTGGTCCGTTTCGCCTTCGATGGAGATGTGATTCGAATCGTACAGCGCAATCAAATGCGGCAACTGCAACGAACCGGCAAAAGAAGCCGCTTCGTGCGAAATGCCTTCCATCAAATCGCCGTCTCCGCAGGCGACCCATACGTCATGATCGACGATCGCGCGCTCCGGCGTGTTGAACCGGGCCTTTGCCATTGCCTGCGAAAGAGCCATGCCGACCGCATTCGCAAAACCCTGTCCAAGCGGCCCTGTCGTCACTTCCACGCCCATCGCGTGATTGCACTCCGGATGGCCGGGTGTGCAACTGCCCAACTGGCGAAACTGCTTCAAGTCCTCCATCGAAACCGGATAGCCCGACAGGTGCAAGAGCGAATAGAGCATCGCCGATCCGTGTCCGCCCGAAAGGACAAACCGGTCGCGGTTTTTCCATCCCGGAAGCTCCGCACAAATCCGAAGGTGGTTGAGCCAAAGCGTCGTCACCACATCCGCCATGCCGAGCGGAAGTCCCGGGTGGCCCGACTTGGCCTTTTGAATCATGTCAATCGATAATCCGCGAACAATATTCGCCGCTGTCCGTAAATCGTCTGGGGAATAGGCTTTCATGAAAAGCTGTGTATGAAAAAATCCATTTCCGGTAAAAACTGAAATGAAATCCTAGCAAAAACGAACCGAATGCGCAAACGGAGCTGCTCCATCGGGCGCATCTCCGTTTCCGGCCTCCCGGCTTTTCACTGAATTCCCCAAACCATC
>JBJEVW010000211.1:0-2638 GCA_051884735.1 Kiritimatiellia bacterium
GCCAGCTTCGCATTGCGGAAACACAAAAGTTCCGCCATGTCACAAGTTTCTTCAACGGGAAGTCCACAAAGCCTTCAGAGGGCGAAGATCAGGTCAACATCCCTTCCCGTTTCGACCCGGCCACCTTTGCTTCACACCCTGAAATGGATGCCTATACCGTGACGGACGAGCTCCTGAAACGTCTGGAGAACAACCCGTACGGCTTGATTGTCGTCAATTATGCAAATTGCGACATGGTCGGCCATACCGGCAACCTCGCCGCAGCAACCAAGGCAACCGAGGTTGTCGATGAATGTGTCGGCAAAATTGTCAAGCGACTCCTTGAACTTGATGCCAAAATCCTCATTACCGCAGACCACGGGAACGCCGATCAAATGATCAACTACGAGACAGGGGCCGTCATGACCTCGCACTCGATGAATCCCGTCGACTGCATCTATGTCGCCTCCGATGCCCAGAAGGAGGGTGTCAAGATGGCAAAGGATGGTATTCTGTCCTCCATTGCCCCGACGATTCTTGAGATGATGGGACTTCCCATTCCGGCTGAAATGACTTCCCCGTCGCTCTTGGTGAAGTAGCTCTAAACCGGGTTGTCCGCATGTTGCATCATGGCTAATTCAACCAATTGCGAAGCGAACCGCCCAACGCCTCCCCGTACGGACGCTTCTGTCCGTGCGGGAGATTTCTCTTCCCGATTCGGATGGATGATGAGCCGAATCGGGCTTTTTAGTTGGATTTGCATTCTTCTGCTTGTGTTTCCGTCCTCGGTTTTCCTTCCAAACGCCGGTGCAGCGCCCAAGAACCACAAGCTGTCCGATTCGACGTCAATCTCATGGATTTCCAATGCGCATCTCTCCCCCCGAAATCTGCAGCGCCCCATTCGGAAATCGACCCGCTACATCATTCTCCACACAACCGAAGGTCCTAGTGCCGGTTCAATCGCCAAACTTTCGAAAAATGGCGAATGCAACTATGTCGTCGACACGGACGGAAAGGTTTTTCGCATTATCAGTCATAACCGTACGGCTTTCCATGCCGGTCTCTCCATGTGGAATGGGAAGACCGGACTGGACTCTTGCTCGATCGGCATCGAAATCGTAGGGTACCATCATCGCGATATCACAAAAGCGCAATACGCTTCTATAAAGCGTCTGCTCACCGAACTCAAACGAATATATGGTATCCGCGATGAGAATGTCTTGACGCACTCGATGGTTGCGTACGGCAATCCAAACCACTGGCAAAAATTCAAACATCGCGGACGTAAACGTTGCGGAATGCTCCTTGCTCTTCCGTCCGCTCGTGCCAGAATGGGGCTTTTCGCCAAACCCGCTTACGACCCTGACGTTCGTGCAGGCCGTCTCTACGATGCCGACAAGGAACTGTCATCCATTCTATACCGGAAGACCACCATTGCCGCAAAATCCGGCACTGCTCCCGCCGTGAATTCCGGGGGACCGCCAACGACTGCAACAAAGGCATCCCCCCTCCCGTCAACAACGCCGCAACCGACCTCTTCCGGCTCCATGTCCCCCGCCGACAATGACGATGTCGTCACAGCGACTCGCGAACTTGCCAGCGCCAGCAATATCATCGGCCCAGGACGCTCTGCATGGGATATCGCCCGCGATGCCTACGATGCTTCAACAACCATTTATACCTTTCCAAACGGCACGCGAAAAACAGGAACCGAAATCTCCAACTGGAAGTCGATGCCCGCAGGGACAAAGGTTGAAATCGGTCTCTGTTCTTCCGAAAATACCAACGAAGGGTTGCTGACCATCGGCGAGGATGGTTCTGCGCAAGAATTGGCGGGCGATTCGATGCTTGCTTCCTCTACCTTTTATTTTCCCGAAAAAGGTCCTTTTCTCTGCGGGGCGGAAATTTCCCTTGCTGACGTTGACGCCCTCCCGGCCGGAACCCGTATGTTGATCGGCTACAAGGTTTTCGGCCCCATTACGCCTCACAAACCGGTCTTTTCGCTGTGCGGCCCGCGTTGGTGCCATCCGGATACATAC
Source organism: Kiritimatiellia bacterium (assembly GCA_051884735.1). Taxonomy (GTDB): domain Bacteria; phylum Verrucomicrobiota; class Kiritimatiellia; order RFP12; family UBA3636; genus JAEDLN01. The sequence continues at coordinate 2,019 of JBJEVW010000211.1, forward strand.
TACCGCTCCAAAAACGGACACCTTTCTCGCGGAGATGAAATCGGAGAACGCGCAATTCCAGAGGGAGCCTATGTCTTCGTTAAAATCGACGATTAATCTTGTCCATTTCTTCGAAATCCTCGTGGAATGGATTGCCAATACCATCGAGGACATTTCCTCTACCTGTATCCAAACGCTCGATACAATACGCAAGCGCTGGACTGCCCCGTTTTTTCAGCCGGACATCTTGATTGTGGCCGATCCACTCGCCCCTTCTTGCGCCGTTATTGCCTCTGGATTGGCACGGGCATGCCAACTCGTTGCGGTCCAACAGAGAAAATTCCGGATTTGGATTGCAACGGTTCCCGGAACCACTTTTGAAATCCGCTTCCACACGATAAAAAAACAAATCACAGTCTCGGCAAATCCCGAAAAGACGGAACAAGCAGAAAAGATTCCCTCGTCTTCCAATCGCGTTCCGCGCCTGAACGGCGGGAAATCCCCGGCCATTTTGACACTGGATGCCCATGGCGAAAGTATCCGGCTTGAGCTTCAACCTTCCTCGCGCGGAATCCAATGGATTGTCCGCTAGTGTACTGTTCTCAAATTAACTAACCCTTGAAGTATCCCTGGATGCCGTT
>JBJEVW010000212.1:0-2627 GCA_051884735.1 Kiritimatiellia bacterium
GATTGGAAGAATCGCCGGGAATGAGCACTTCATAAAAAGGTTCGCGCAACGGGGAACGCGGACAGCAGCTCGTGACTCTAGACGACTCGTCGATAATTTCCGTAGTGGCAAGATTAATGATTTCCGAAACGAGAATTTTTCCTTCTTGATCAAGGGAAATAGCCGGTAGTCCTCGCCCTGTTCCAAGATAGTCGCGATAGTCCGGCGGAAGAATTTTTGCGGGCTTGATGGATGGGGGCAGTTCCGCGTCCAAAAGAGCAACGACGAGATCGGTTCCCGGTGAAGAAACGATGGTTTGTTTGGCGGCAATCCGCCTGACATAGACATTTCCGCTGGTATCGCGAAAATAGAACTTTGTCCCAATTGGATGAGGTTTGTGATGATCGGCGAGCAGCATGTGGATAGGACTGACAAGCGTTCCGGATTTCCGGTTTTGGCTTTCGGAATTCCATGGACTTTCGCAGGAAAAATCAAGATCAGCCGCCCAACAGTTTGGATTGGCGACCAAGGCGTTCGTCACCGCCCCGGAATCAACATTCGGATAGTTGAGGAAGAATGGCAAAGCAATTTCGGGATTCTTGCCAATTAATCGGTTGTCAATCGAGCGCGAGAGAACCGATAAAAGGGTATTGCTTCCATCCGCGACCCAAGGATTTTTTCCATACCAACATTCATGGAGATTGATGAGTCCGTCTCCGTCAGGGTCTTCGTACGCATCACTTGCATTTGTAAAGCAAAGTCCGTTTTCCAATTCCCAATCGTCCGGCAGATAATCATTGTCCTGATCCTCATGTATCGTTCCGGCTATAAGCTTAACCACTGTCGAATGGCTCTTGATGGTAAAGGGGAAAAATTCCATATTCTCTCCGCTATCGGGCAATCCGTTCTGATTGAAATCAAAATAGAGACAGAGCTGAAACTCCGATGCATTGGTTACAGCCGTATGGGGGAAAACGAATTCGGAATGACCTGAATGGATCGACAGGACGGAAGAAAGAACGCGAATTGGCGCCGGATTGGTGGAGACAATGGCAAGATGCAGCGTATTGGAAGCGATGCTTTCAATCGTTCCCGAGAGAGAAAAACAATAGTTTCCCGCATCTTTGGGGTCGGTTCCTTCGGCGATTTCTTCGTTGTCAGGGATGCAGTCTCCATCTGTGTCTTGCCGAAATGGATCGGTTCCCCAAACGAAAAATTCGTCATCGGTCATCAGACCATCTCCGTCCGAATCGATGGATGACAGATCAGACCACTCGTCGGCCCCGATATCGGGTTGAGAACCACGTGGCTCACCATCGAAATCATACTTCCAGAAAACCAACGGCGATCCGGCGTCGATTGCTTCGGAATCCGGCAGAAGATGTCCATCGCCCCGGACAAGGGTTCCGGAAACAATCAAGTTGGTGGTCGAACCGGCCGGAAAAACCAACGGAGAAGGAATCGCACAAGATTGCAGGGAGACATTGTACGAAACGCCGTTCAGTAAAGGAGCCGTGACGAATGCGTTGGTAAATGAATCGTCAAAAAGACAATTCGTGAGGGAGACGTTCACCGGATCTGCTGCGGCGCCATAATTTTCCGCTGTGCTTTCTGTCTGAATGGCATAGGCCGGACCATTCCCGGAATCGGGAAAGTTGAAAAACGAACAGCCTTCCAATAAGATGTCCGGAGAATCGATGGCATAAATTCCGCGCGCGTTTGTAGCGCCCTCTGCATCGACCGAGCATCCGGAAAGGATTGTCGGTCGAGCCGTAGAATGACGACAGAACCATCCCATTCGAGAAGCCGTTGACGCCCCTAATTTGATATGGACATTTTGAAACATTGCTGAAGCGCCAGGACCGTGATTCTGATCACCATTACCGAGCCAGAAGGCAGTTTGAAAACCGCTTAATCCCGTAAGTTCAATATCCAGTCCGCGAATAATGGTCTGCGGACTTTGTCCGGAATCTAAATAAAAAGCGGCTAAAGAGGAGTCCGACAACCGTATCACCGTACGCCGTAAACGACCCGCATTCTCGGACATGAGCAGGATCGGATGGGGAGGAAACCACAATCCAGTCCATCCTGGACCTTGGTATAAACCATCCCGAACAACAATGACAGAATATGGAGAACTCTGTTCAAAAGCGTCTTCAAGAGAGAGCAAACCATCGTCTACATCCCCAACCACGAGCAAAGGAACTTCTTCGGAATCGGGTACGCTAGGATTGGTATTATGATGAAATTCGTAGACATTCGGAATACCGTCTTCATCCAAATCGAGAATTGAATCGAAATAATCGAGCGGATTCAATCCATTTGACACTTCCCAACCATCCGGCATCGTGTCTCCATCGGTATCAGCCAAATGGGGATTCGTTCCATAAATGAATTTTTCCCAAGTGTCTATGAGACCATCCCCATCGTAATCGGCTCTTGTTGCGAGCTGAAAAAAGGCGGAGCCGGCATTTATCGTACGGTTCGTTTCACAAGCCCATATTACGTTCGTATAGGCCGTCAATCCGTCTAGAGGTGAAATGACAATATTCGTGGAAGAGACACAGAACTGGTTGTGTCCATGTATCGAACGTCGGTCACCATCGAGAATAAGCGAGCTTGAAAGGGCAAAGGAATGAGGCGGATTC